>DEWM01000022.1 GCA_002363635.1 Caryophanales bacterium UBA3210
CCTACTAGTATGCAAGATGCCATTAACATAAATAAATTAGCGTTCATCGCCCAAAAACTACTAGCAGTAGTAGTTGAAGTAACAGAAGAAACTGATGATAAATAATCACCGAACATAAAGAACGCTACAATTTGAAGTATAAAGCCTAAGATTCCTATAAGTAGCCAATAAGAAAATCTAAATCTAAATTTTTCCATAGTCTTTCACCTGCTTGATTATAATTATAATCAATATATATTTTAGGTTCAATAAACAAAAATTTTTACAATTTACCAATAAAAACAATTTCTTATATGTATATATAGAGTAAGGATTGAAATAGTCCGCATAAAAGAGTCCTTACCGTATAACAATTATGAAGTATTCCCCACTTCATAATTTGTCGTGTCACAAGAGAGATTCCCCTAAAATAATGTGTTATCTCTATATCCATCTCTCTTGTGCACATTTTAGTTAAAATTAATACTAGTATTAAAAATAAAAATTAACTAAAATATAATTTATACGAAAGGTAGCAAGGACTATGAGCGATAAATCATTACAAAAAGCAATGAAGCGTCTTAAAAGCGGTGATACTAGCGCTCTAGAAGATATCTATAACGAAACCTCAAAAGGAATATATACCTTTGTCTTACCCTATGTAAAAACAAAAGAAATTGCAGAAGATATCGTCCAAAACACATTTGTTACTATATATCAAAAAATCAATTTATATAATGAAAACTATTCAGCAAGAAACTGGATATTAACAATAGCAAAAAATTTATCTTTAAATGAAATTGAAAAGAATAAACGAGAAGTTTCTTACGATTTCAACGAAAATCCAAATTCAATATCTTATTCGGAAGTATATAAAGAAACGCCATTACTTGATTTAGCAAAGAAAATCTTATCTGAAGAAGAATTTAATATAATTAACTTACATATTGTCGGTGACATGAAGCACCGTGAAATAGCAAGCGCATTAGATATGCCTATCGGCACAGTCACTTGGCTTTATAAAAAAGCTATTGATAAATTAAAGAAAGAAATGAAAGGAGGAGATATCTAATGAAATCAAAATTAGAAAAGCGAATGAAAAAAGAAGCTAGTCAGATATCTTGTCCTGATTTATTTTCTTCTATACAAAATAGATTAGGTATAGAAGAAGAAAAGAAAGTTCCTTTTTGGAATAAGCGAAGAATAATTACCTTTTCTACAGTAGGCGCTATGGCACTAGTTGTAGCAGTTTCTATACCTGTAGGAATGACACTGTCTTCAGAAGAAAACACATATTCTATTGTTACTCTCACTATAAATTCGTCAGTAGTTTCAAGTGAAGTAAGTTCTAGATATGCAACTAAAAAACTCGCTAACAATTCTTCTGCTACAGAAGATACCTCAGATATTACAATTTCTCTATATTTAGAAAATAGTGAAGTGGTTGAATCATCTGCATCTGATACAAATTCTCAATTAATATTATCTGGCACTGATAATGAAGAAAAGAACGTAAAATCATACGTAAAGTCAATAGTAAGTGCTGCAATTTATGCAGGTTTTCTCGATAAAACTAATAAAGATAACAATATTTCTCTATTAGTTTACTCAGATAGTGAAAAGCAAAAATCCAACATTATCAATTACTTAGGAGAAGGTATTATCTCCTCATTAAAAGACAATTATGTATATGGATATATTATCGATGAAGAAGCATTAAAGTCTTCAGATCAAGCTCGTGCAAACGAATTAAATATTAGCGTAAATAAATATAAACTAATTAAAAAGATTATCTCTTTGTATAAAGAATCATACACTGAAGAAGATTTAAAATCATATACATTTGATGAATTAAAAACACTATTAATAGCAAAAGGAAAAGAAGCATTATTAACTCCTCCTAACCTTCCTGAATTTGACATCTACAAACAACAATTCATGCAAGAAATAAAAGAGTTTATGCCTCACTTAGAAGATTTGCAGAAACAAATTAACAAGCTCAGAAACTCAATTATCATGAGTGGAGTAAAAATAGATAAATCATATTTGTTATATAACTATAAACATTACATGATGGAATACGGACATGTACCTCATGAATTCACATATTATGAAAAGCAAAATCCAAGCAAAAATCTAAATGCTAACGAAAATAATCTAGAAGTTGCAAAATTAATTTCTCTAATAGAAGAATCAAAATTATATATAGATACAAATATTAAACCAATCGCAGAAAAATATAAAAATAATTATATACCACAAGGAGAACAGGGTTTCAAAGATGAATTCGATAGAAGATATAACGAATTTAGCGATGAAAGACCAGATGAATGGAAAAACGAATATAACGATTATTATAATTCTGATGATAGATATTGGTTAAAGAAGTAACTTATTGCCAAGTCAGTTATCTAAATTACTGATTTGGCTTTTTTATTTATAAAATAAATCATATAATGTCTTTGGTGATTTTTATGGAAATTAAGTCTTACAAAAAAGATGCATTTTATTCTTATACATTAGGAGCATTTCCTACTATCGAACTACTTAAGCATCATCAAAAAGAATGCTTAAAGATTTTCATTCACACTTCATTCAAAAATGAAGATGTTCTTATGATGATTAACGAATTAAGAGGAAGCGCTGAAATTGAATATAACGATAAAATGATTAATAAACTTTCTCCAAAAGGTAATTGTTTTATTATCGGAGTTTTCAAAAAATATTCAACATACTTAGAAGAAGACAAGGATCATATTGTCTTAGTTAACCCATCAGATATGGGAAACCTCGGTACAATTTTAAGATCAGCATTAGGATTCAATATGAAAAATATCGCTATTATTAAACCTGGTGTAGATATCTATGATCCAAAAGTAGTTAGAGCGTCAATGGGTGCTATCTTCTCTGAAAATATCGCATATTTTTCTACTTTTGACGATTATAAAAAAGCATTCCCTACTCACATTCCTCACACTTTCATGCTTCAAGCAAGTAAGACATTACAAGAAACAGAATTTAATACAAAAGAATTAACATCATTAGTATTTGGTAATGAAGCTACAGGTCTAGACCATTCATTGCTTGATAATAATTCAATCATTATTCATCACTCAAATGAAATTGACTCTTTAAACTTGCCAGTATCTGTTGCAATTGCATTGTACGAGTTTAGAAAGCAGAAGAAACTAGACTAAAAAAATATATTTCTTGAAAAGAAATAGGTTTTAATATAATATTAGAAAACGAATAGGAGAATTAAAGATGGCAAATAAAACATTTAACGCATCTTCAAAGAAACAAGGTGTCAAAAAATTCTTTAGTCAATTCTTTGGCAGTTTAATTTCAAATAATACAGCACTCGAAGGTGCACACTATCCTTATTGGCAATCACTCATCATTGTATTCTTATCAGTAGTAATTGCTTTAATTCCAGGATTAGTTTCAACATTAAATAACACAGGTAGTTCAAGAACAATTAGCAAATCCGCTAACGCATCACTTGATATTTCCTTAACAGCATTATCAAAGGAACTTGCAAAAGAAAACTCACCATACAAAATTACAATTGGTGATGATGGAAAATTAGTTGCAGTCCTTCCAGAAACAACAGATTCAAAAGGAAATACAATTAACGAATTATCAATCAACCATGTAGATAATGGTGAAACACGTGAATTACTCGCAGTAAGATACGTAAAAGATTCAGAAATTAGCAATGATGAATCATTAAATAAACTTGTCACTTATTATAGAGATGGTTATAAATCAGGAAGTGATGAAGTTTCGCCTCAACCAAGATCAGTTATGATTCTTTCTGAATCAAGCATCTATGTCTATGCATTTAGTTCAAATGCTAAAAACGAAGTTGTAGTTACAGACGGAGTAAAAACAATTACTTCAGAAGCAGCATTCACAGTTACTTTCGGTGGTTTAACATCAACAATTACAAAAGGTACAGACGTTGCAACATTCTACACAGGTGATAATGCAAAAGCTACTGCTACAGCAAAATGGGCAACATTATTTGATGAAGCATATTCAAGCATTAAAACACAAACTTTATTTATTTCACTCGCAATTTACGCAACAATGGATGTTGGTATGATTTTATTACTTGCATTAATTGTTATGATTTTAACAAGACTTAAATCCTCAAAAGGCGAAAAACTCAACTATATCGGCGCACTTAAGGCAACTAACTGGGCAACATTCTCTCCAGCAGTCATCGGTATGTTAATTGCATTCATGATTGGCCAATATGGTGCAATGCTTGGTTTCGTCTTAGTATTCGGTGTAAGAGCAATCTTCCTTGGAATGAAAGCTTCTAACCCAAACCCAGCAAAATAATGAGCCTAAAAAGAATTCCCGTCAAAAGGAATTCTTTTTTTCTTATTGATTTACAAATTCACCGTATTCACATCCGATATTTTTACAATCAATATCGTCAATTACTTCATATTTATTTTTAGAGACTTTTTGAGACAATATTACTCTACCTACACCATTTCCTCCATTATAAAGATTTTGATGTAAGAACGCCCCGCTAGGTGCCTCATATTTAATTTTTAGCATATCCTCTTTCTTACATTCGACATAAGTTTCCATTTTATAATGTCTATTAGTTTGAATGACGTGCCATTTATATAAACCATCTTCTTCTTTAAAATCAAAATGAGTTTTTACGTGAGTCCAGAACTTAGAGAAGTTGAATTCAAAAATCTTACCTTCATATGCAAAAGCAGATAACAATTGACGATTAATAGTAATACCAAAAGCTTTAGGTTTACCTCCACCAATATCAAAAGCAGAGTTTTCTAGTTTCTTGCCAGTTAATCTACTTGTTAAATTATTAGATGATAACCATACCCAAGGAGAAGTAAAATCTTTTCCCCAGTTTTTATCAGCGTATCCATAAGAAGATTCTCTTTTAACTTCATATTCTCTTCCGTCAAAAACAATTGTACCTTCGTAATAAGTTTTCATGCCACCGACATTCCAATACATCTCAAAAGCTTTTAAATCTCTAAATAATTTACAAGTACCATAACCTACATTAAATGGTAAATGTTTGTCAATTTTTAAATCTGCTTTTAATGTACCAACATCAGAACCAACAGTACCTTCTTTAGCGTCTACATTCACAACAACATGTTCTTCATTTAATAAATTATCAAATGCCTCAACTTCAAAAGGATGACCTTTTTTTATTTTTACATCCTTTAGTGGAATAAATCTATGTAATTGTTTAGTGTTTCCTCCTCCCCAAGAGCCAACATTAATCATTAAATAACCAGGTTTAGAAGCTTTTAACCCAGCAAGTTCTCCATAATGAACTTCATTAAATCCAATCTTAGGGTTAACAATAAAAAACTCAATATAGAAAGGCTTTTCTTGTCCTGTTAATTTGTCTCTTCCAGTAAAAGAATGCCACCACCAATCATATCCATTAGTTTTATATGAGCCTTTAAGCATATATTCATCTTTAGCTAAATCAACTTTAGTAAATTTCATAATCTCCTCCACAAATTACAAATATATAATACTACAATCTTGTACAATTGTGTAAAGCAAAAGTACCTTCTAACGAAGATACTTATAAACTTATTTCTTTGTAGTTTTTGAAGATGTTTTCTTTGAAATAGCAGCCTTCTTTTTATTTTTTTGAGAATCGCCACCAACAATGTGAACATCAAGTTGATTAAATGGTACTTCAATTCCTGCTTCATCAACACGAGCTTTAATCTGTTCCATTAAATCAAAATATACTGTCCAATAATCTTCAGTCTTAACCCATGCTTTAACTACGATATTGATTGATGAATCTGCATATTCAGAAACTCTAACTGTAGCTATAGGATCTTTTAATACTAATTTGTGTTTCTTAACAACTTTTAAGATTTCAGATTTAGCAAATTCTACATCAGTTTCATAACTAACTGGGAAAACAATATCAACTCTTCTAGTTTTTTCTGATGAGTAGTTAACAATAACCCCATTAGCAAGAGCACCATTAGGAATCATAATTTTTTTATTATCTGGAGTTATGATGTTTGTATAGAATAAGTGAATAATTTCAACTGTACCTTTATAGCCTTGAGCTTCGATGAAATCATCAACTTTAAATGGTCTCATTGCAACAATAACAACTCCACCTGCAACGTTTGCTAAAGCGCCTTGAACTGCTAAACCTATAATAACAGATAGGCCAGATAATATAGCACCTACCCCCGCTGTTTCTACACCTACATAAGATAAGAAAGCAATGACTAAACAAATTTTTAATACGACACCGACTGTTTTAACAATAGCGTTAATTGCAGCAGGAGAATGTTTCTTTCTTTTAATTTGACGTCTACGAACAATATTTAAAACTACATTAAGAATAAACCACGCGATTGCTAAAGTAGCTAACCCAATTAAAAGTTTAATACCATTTTGACTTAGCCAATCGACAGTCTTATTCCAATAATCAACAACCTTATCTGCACCAGTAGTTTCAGTAATAGTATTAGAAGATGCTGTTTCTTCTGCTAATGATGAAGTTTCTTCTACTAATAATTTAATAAAATTCATATCTTACTCCTTCAATAAATAAAAGGTGGGGAATCCACCACACCTTATAATTTATAATTATTTAAATTAAAAATCTATTTCTTTTTACCAATTGCGTAATATTGTACGTCAGGTAATTTGAATGGATTTAAGACAGCCTTACCATCGAATACGATTGGTTTTTTCATATATTCAACAATTTCAGCATTTGTTAATTTCTTAAATTCTTCTGATTCATTTAAGAAGATAGCGCAGTCACAAGTTCTTAAAGCTTCTTCTAATGAGTTAGCATAATCAAGGTGCTGATCTGATTTCATCTTCTTTCTAAATGAAAGTGTTGAAATTGAATCATAAGCAATGACTCTACCTTCTTCTCTTAATAATTCATCAATAACTTTGAATGCAGGTGATTGTCTAATATCATCTGTATCGCCTTTATATGATAAACCGAGAACTGCAAATCTATAACCTTGAACATGTCCAAGAACTGATTTAATTTTTTCGATTAATGCATGTGGACGTGAATCGTTAACTTTGATAGCAGCATCAACAATTGATAATTTAACATTGTGTGTATTTGCAATTTGTTCAAGAACTCTAGTATCCATTGGGATAGATGGTCCACCGAAGCCAACACCTGATGATAAATATTTAACACCAATACGTGGGTCAAGACCAATACCGAATGAAACTTCTTGAATATCTGCACCAACAGCATCACATAAATCAGCCATTTCATTAATGTATGATAACTTAACAGCTAAGTAGCAGTTTGAAGCATATTTAATTAATTCAGCAGATTCTGGTGAAACGAATAATAATGGTGATTCAAATCCAGCATATAATTCTTTCATAATTTGCTGAGCTTCTTTAGTTGCAACACCACAAACAATACGTGCAGGTGATAACATATCTCTAACAGCAGAACCTTGTGCTAAGAATTCTGGGTTAGCGATAACATCAATATGGTATTTATGATCTGTTAAAGTAGTCATAAATTCTTTTAATTCTCTTGATGTACCAACTGGAACAGTTGTTCTAATGATAATGAAGCAATCTCTTGAAATGAATCTGCAGCATTCTTTAGCAGTTTGATAAAGTGGAGTTAAATCAATCTTTCCACCTTCTTTTTCAATCGGATCAATTGCAAGCATGATAACATTTGCATCATAAATTGCATCTCTAAACTCAGATGTAAAACGAATATTCATATCATTCTTTTCAAGAATATCATTTAATTTATATTCGTTATTAATATTTGTAATTTCGTTTTTACGTAAAGCTGCAACTTTCTTTTTATCTGCATCAAGAGCAAAAACTTGGTGGCCTTTTTCAGCAAAGCCAACTGCGTTGACTAAACCAACAAATCCCATTCCGACTACTGTTAATTTCATAAAAATCCTCCTAAAGTAAACAAGGCAAATTGATTATATCTTAGATTTTGATTTTTGTCTAATTAATAGCGCTTACATTAAGCTTCCTTACTTTGTAAGGAATGCTAAAACGTCATCATAAACAACCTGTTTTTCGGCTTCATTTAAAATCTCATGTCTCATCTTATCGTAGAAATGTTCTTCGCATTCAATGCCATGAGCTTTATAGTCATTTTCTAATTTTTTAATTGTTTCTGTGTAACCACCGACTGGGTCTTCTTTACCTGCAATGAATAATACTTTTAAATTTTTATCAATCTTTGCAATTTGTTTTTTATCTGAAACAACTGACATACCTTTAACAAATGATCTGAAGAAGTTTGCAGTAGGAATTGCACCACAATATGGATCTGCAATATATCTATCTACATTACCTTCATCGTATGATAACCAATCAAATTCAGTTCTCTTATTAGGTACTTTCTTAAAGTAACCACTGAATGATAAATTATTTAATAATTTTGATGGTTTATTAGCGTGTCCAAAGCATGAAGCGTGAAGTGAAGCAATCTTTGCGCCCATTTTAGCAGCAGGATTCTTTCCGCCTGTACCACATAAGACAACTTTACCAACTTCACCTGGATATCTTTCAATATAGCATTGAGCCATAAATGAACCCATTGAATGTGCAAATAAGAATACTTCTCTGCCTTCTGCTTTTAATTTTTTAATTAATAAATGGATATTTTCGATACACTGATCAAATCCATCCTTTGGCCAGTAGCCAACTTTTTCTGGTGATTCAGCATTTAAGCCATGTGCTAAATGGTCTAAAGCGAATACATCAAATCCATTTTTATTTAAGAACAATGCGAAATCGTTATATCTAAAAGAATACTCAACCATACCGTGAGCAATAACGACTGTCTTTTTTACTTTATTATCGATTGTCCATTTGTTCCCTTTATATTCAACGCCTTTCGCGCCAACTATACTAAATACTTCATGTGCCATAAAAAAACTCCTCCACCCTTTTATCTTATTATAAAATAAGATTTGTAGCAAGATGTGAAGCTTTCTCACATTACTTAAAAAGGTTAGAAAAGTCGCGATTTATTGAGGTTTTGATAGATAAATTTTAATTAATCTCCGTAATCAGAACCTCTTGATTTATCTTCCATATATAGATGAATAGGATTACATACATCTTGAATAGTCAGATATATAGTATCGTCAAGAACTCCATCACCTTCACCCATTATGTCATCTTCTTCATCTGCGCCAGTAAAAATAATTTTTTTATTTTTATTTACGAGGCGGTCAATTTCATTTAATAAGTCATTAAATCTATCTTCGTGGAATTGTTTAACTCCCTCCATTTTTAAATGGAATACAGGTTCAACATAAAAAACGTGTCCATTAGGTAATTTATAGCACGCTAAAAATGGATTATCCTTATCTTCTATTTGTTCATATTTTCTAAATTCTTCATAATTAAATTTCATAGTTAATCACCGATTAATATTTTATACTATTAATTAAATTATTTAAATAATGGTTCTTATTTATTATAATGGTGGCATGGAAAAATATTTAATCTCAGTCGATTTAGACGACACATTTCTCACTAGAGAAAAGAAAATTACTAGAACTAGTATCAAATACGCTCGTAAACTCTATGATATGGGGTCATATGTAGTTATAAACACCGGACGTCCTTTCCAAGGAGCAGACCAATTTTTAAAGATGCTTGGAATAAGCGGCCTACCTATGATTTGTTGTAATGGAGGCGCTATTGTCTATATGAAAGATGACTTTTATACAATAGACCATATAGTCACTTTTGAAATGGATAACGCTAAATGGCATGAATTATATGCACGTACTAGACGTTTTCATTACGCAGTTGAAGCAACTACAATCTATGCCCATTACGCAACAGATTATTCCCGTATTCCAGATTTTGTTATTCATAAAGACCCAAGAGTCCAATTTATTGAAGGAAGCGAAGGAATAAGAAAAGGCGATCATTTCATCAATTCAACATTCTATATCCCAAAAGATCAATCAGATGAATTCGAGGCAATATTAAAAGAATACCCTGAATTCGATTACATTAAATGGACAGGAGATCCAAAGACAAATAGCTTTGAAACTCATTCAATTAATGCCGATAAAGGCAAAGCAATGTTATACCTTGCTAATATGCTCAAAATCAAAAAAGAAAATACATTCGGATTTGGAGATCAACTTAACGATTTATCATTAATAAAAGCGGCCCATTATGGAGTCGCTATGATTAACGCAGTTGATGAAGTAAAACAAGCTGCAGACTATGTAACTGAAGAAGATTTCGACCACGACGGTGTAATTAAATTTGTTCAGAAAATAACTCAACTATAGTGTTGAGTTTTTCTTTTGTTTTATTATCAGTAATACTATTAAGATTTGCTTTAATATTTAAGACACATCCCCTATAAATAGCTTTGCATAAATCGTATGCAACTACTGCATCTGCTGTTACTGTTTTATTGCCGTTTTCTCGTAAAAACTCAGAAATAACCTCAACAGATTTAGTTAATTCGATTAATTTAGCAGGAACCATTGCAGCATCAATAGAAGCTTCATTTAATTTAACTTCATCGTGTGCTTTCCATGCAGCCATTACATTTGCAAAAGCTTCTGAATCAGCATTAGCAAGTTCATACGCTTTCTTTAATGAATCTTCTAAGAAAACTTTATCTTTTGATAATTCATCTTTTAAGTGTTCGTACCCTTTCTTATCGATAGTAAAATTAACCATCATTAAATCTAAAGAGACAGCATTTGCAAGTACCATAGCTAGGACGTTTCCTCCTCCAGGAGCGGGAATTTTAGCGCCTACTAAATCATTATATTCTGTAATTTTTAAATCTTCGTATTTCATATCTTTTCCTCTAAATCAATAATAAAATAAAATTTTATTAAAGCAAGATAAAAAATAGAGTTGTATTAACATTAAGATTTTTTTATAATCTTAATTACGGGAAAGAGGTAAGATTATGTCAAAAAAATCAGCTTACATCATTTCAATTACTGGTCTAGTTGCATTTATTTGTGCTTTATTAATGCCAATGATTTGCACAACTTCAATGACTAGTAATTCTATGGAATTTACAAATTATTTAGCAATCTTCACAACATTCGGTGGTAAATTAGCTCCAAAAGGTGTCAATTACGTTATTCCAGTTGGATTTAACGTAGGCGCATTCGTTACATTAGTATTAATGTTAGTCGGAGACATCCTTGTTATTACATTAGGTAAAAAACAGGTCACTGCAATTGTTTTAAATATGATTTTACATTTTGTTTCAGGAATATTATTCTTATTTGCAAAATATTTCTTCGATAGAACAAATGGTCATATTCAAGGTTTCTCTTCATATGAAACAACAGGATTTGGAGCATACGTTGCAATGGCACTTTGCTTTGTTGTAGTAATTGAATCAATCTTTGTCTTATACATCATCCATTCAGATGCATCTAGATCAAGATCAAGAAGACGCAGATAATTACAAAAATAGCATCCACTTAATTGTGGATGCTTTTCTTTTACTTAATTTCTTCTTCAACAATATATTCTGGACGATCTTTAATATCAATTACCATTCTTGCCATATATTCTCCAACGATTCCTATTGATAACAAGATAAGTGAAGTAAATAATAATCCAAAGACAATAATGGTATATATTGCTAAATATAATCCCCATCCCATAGGGATGCACCAATTAGTAATAGCAAGGCCTAAATCAATCAATAAGCCAAGTACCGCTAAGATATTAGTAAATACGCCTAAGCCAAAGATTGCTTTAAGAGGAGTTACTGATGAAGCAACGATAGAATCTCCTGCTAAGTTAAACATACTCTTATAGTTATAATGAGATTTACCTGCAACACGTTTTTGTCTAACAAAATCAACTGTAGCAACTTTAAAACCTGCAAAAGGAACTAAGACTCTAAAAACTCTATTCTTTTCAGGCATAGCGTTAATTACATCAACTACTTGTCTAGTCATTAAGCGATAATTGCCTACGTTTTCAGGTATCTTAATCTTTCCACTTAATTTTAAGATAAGTTTATAATACCATTCAGCAGTTTTGCGTTTTAAAAAGCTATCTTTTCTTCTATCAACTCTTTTTGCGTTAACGACATCATATCCTTCTTCGTATTTTGTAACTAAATCAATCATAACTTCTGGAGGATCTTGTAAATCCGCATCCATTACAATCATGATATCTCCGTTTGCATAATTAAAACCTGCAGCAACTGCAGCTTCATGTCCAAAGTTTCTAGAGAAAGAAACAATATGAATATTAGATTGAGTTTCCTTTAATTGTTTGAGTTTTTCTAAAGTTTTATCTTTAGATCCATCATTAACACAAACAATTTCTTTATTATAATTAGGAATTTTATTTAATACGTCATTTATTCTTTCAAAAAACAAAGGAACCATTTCTTCTTCGTTGTACATAGGTACAATAACTGATAATAGTTTTTTCATTATACATTCCCCCGTATGTTTCGATTATATCACAATGATAAAATTTTCAACGAAAAATCTTATTCCATATACTAATTTAATAAATATTTTTATAAAAATAGTATAAACTATGGTACAATTAAATAAATTCAGGTGTAGTATGGACAGCAGTAATACAATCAACCATTGGGAAAAACAATTAGAAACTAGACTTTATAAGTCAGATTTTTTAGCGTGTTCTGCTTCAGATAACAAATTTGTCCAAGTAATTAACGGAGATTATTTAGGATTATTTAATTCATTAATAAAAGGACAGCAATTTACTATCGCTCAAATCGAAAATGCATCATCATTAAATAACGCTATGGCAATGTATCTTGAAGAACATAAAGCAGAAAACACTATCTTTACTAAATTAAGTAAGAATGAACAAAATAGAGTTTTAAACTTTTTAATTAAAGCAAACAATAAATCAGTAGAGCAAGATTCTTATTTATTAACTCATTTAACATTTGGTTTAGTTACCTTTCATCAAGGTGACAAAAATTATCAGGCACCATTAGTTTTTCTACCGATATATTTAAGTTTTGACGAGAAAACCTCAACATATTCTATTAGAGCAATGAAAGGTGAAATCCGTCTAAACGAAGCTTTAAGAATGCATTTAAAGAAAACAAAGAATATCGATATTTCATATACTGTCGATAATTCTTTCTCATTATCTGAATATATTTATTACATTATGGTTAAGCTAAGACCAATCAACTGGATTGTTAATAACTTTAACTATATAGGTAATTTTGATTTCTCTATTTTCTACAATTATAAAAACATCATTATTAATAAGGACAAAATCGCAGATAAAGATATTGTTAAATCTTTAGCGTATTTTAATTCTGAATTTTTCCGTTTTAACCATCAAGGTGATAAACCATTAGATATTAAATATTTATCACTACTTGAAATGGATAATGAAGAATATAATCTTTTAAAAACTATTTCTCAAAAAGAAAATTATTTATTAAGAAATTTCAGTGATGCTTCAACTTACCACTTAATCAATAACATCATTTCTCAATATTTAATGAACGATCAAAGAATCTTAATCGCTTATGATTCTTTAGAACAACAAACAAAGATTATCAATAACTTAAAGAAGTCATCTTTAGATAAATATGCAATTGATTTAAACCCATTAAGTATTAATAAAGAAGATGAAATCGCACACATTATTAACTATAACGATTATTTAATCGCGTATAACTCATTACACCCTGTAATGATTGAAAATGATGTTACATCATATTATTCATACAAGAACTCATATAAAAACCTAGTTAATGGATTAAGAAGTACGAAAAACCCATTAAAAACATCATTAAATAAATTAATTAATAACTATTATTCATTAAATGAATATCCTTTAATCAATTCACCAATTAGAGGAGCATCCGCTTTTGATATTGACCAAATTAAATTTGATATTGAGTTAATTAATAAATTTATTGATGCATATAAAAAACTCGGAGTAAGCTTAAAAGACCATCCTTTCTATGGATTTAATCGTAAAACAATGGTTCAAAAAGATTATCTTCCATTAAAAGATTCATCATTAAAACTATCTAACTCATTAGAAGATGCATTAAAAACATATAAGAAAGCAGAAGAAAAATTCTCTTTACCAAAAATTAAGAATTTAAAAGAGATGAAAGCTCTCTTAAATCTTTTAACATTCGCAGAATATTACGAATCTTATCCATTATCATGGTTAGATATTAAGGATTTAGATGAATTATATGACTTTGTTAAAAAGAACAAAGAAGAATTAGACGAGAACTTATCTCAATATATGGATTTAGAACGTTCATATAACGAATCAATTCGCAATATAACAAACGAATTAATTTTGAACGTACAAGATACTCAAAAATCTAAAAAAGCTTGTAAGAAAGTCAGAAAGATTATCAAGATTAAAAAAATTTCTGATGATGAAGTCATTTATTTATGTAAAGAAATTCAAAAATTAAACATCATTCAAGATGAATTAGAAGAAACCCGTTCAACTTTCCCAAGTACAATCAATGAATATCTCTCAACACATAGTATCGAAGAATTTAGAGATATTATTGATCATATTAATCTAGCAAAATACAACTTAGATTATTTAAAAGTCAAAAACTTCGCTTTCTTAAAACCATTAATCGAAGAAGGAAAGATTATCAAATCATCGACAAGAAGAAACATGCAGTTACTCTTTAATGATGTTTTAGAAAACACTGAAGAAGTCCAATCATATTTCGATAAAGATATAATTAACTTTGAAAAGATTTCACTTGATAAATATTTAGAAAGAGTTAATAAGATTAACATTAATTTTACTTCTATTAATCCATATCTAGATTATTTAGTAGCAAGAAAGAAAGTTAATACAATCTCTACAAATATCGCATCAGAATACGAAAAATTAGACGAACTTAAAAACGTAGAAAATATCTTCTTAAAGAGATTCTATTATGATGTTATAAAAGAAACGTTATTAAAGGATATCTTCTTAGATTTTACGAGAAAAGGCCTTATTTCTAAATTTGAGAAATTTCAAGATTCCGATGAAAGAAGACGTGTATTAATTAACAAAATTATTAATAATAACTTCAACAAAAAACTAAGAGGTAAATTAAGTGAATTCAAAAAAACTGATGGTCAAAAGGGTTTAAACATTTTAGAAAACTCACCACGTATTTATCCATTAGAACAATTAATTGAAGATTTCTTTAATTCTTTAAATTCTTTTAGACCTATTGTCTTAATACCTGCAAAAGAAGTATCTAGATTATTAAATAATTCAGAAAATCATTTCGACTGTGTCATGCTCATGTCTAATAGAAACACTGATTTAATTGACGCATTACCTTCTTTAATAAGTGGAGAAAGAGTCATTGTAGTAGACAACGAAGTCATTACTTCTGATCCTCGTTCTAAGATTATGAACAACTTAAAAGCATCGTCGTTAATCGAAATGGCAAATGCTACTTATAAAGAAATTGAATACACTTCTGCTTACGAAAAAGAAGAGTCTCTATATTTCAATAACAATTACGATTTAGATTTCAAAGTCTATTTAATGAACAAATTAAAAGAAAAACACTTCGATGTTGGTATTAATAGAATTATCGATGGTAAAACAATTGATATCTTAGTACGTTTACCAAACTCTACTACATCAATTGCAATATTTGTTGATCATTTACCTTATCCATCACCAGAAAGCGCAAACAAGACTCAATTAGCGCAAGAAGCATTCGCATACATGCATAATTATGCGCCTTATAGAATTTATCCAGCAATCTATTTTAGCCACGAAGAGGAAGAATTAGATAAATTATACGAATACATTATAGAAAAGAGCCATCAGGTACCTACAATTTCATTACACAAGAAATCTATCTTATTAATGAATTACTTATTTGATGAATATCAAGACCCTAGAAGAATCTATAATTACCTAGAAGGTGAAAAACTCGAAGATAGAGTTAGAGATTTCTTAATTGAAACTGCACCTATATTAAATCAAGACCTAAAGAAAATCTTCAAAGAGAACATTGAAGCAGTTATTTACAAACTCTTAAGTGAAAAATTCATTATTCAAAAGAATAAATACACTTATGTTGTAAATCAACCTGTTAAATTCCGTAGAGTTGATAGAGATAAAGATATTTATCGTCCAATAGAATCAGTTTCTCCATATGAAATAAAAGATGCTGTCTTAAAAATTATTAATCACGAGACAACACTTGAAAAATCAACTGTAGAAAAGATGATCTTATTATCATTAGGCTACAAAAAGACAAATAAGAGTATTGATACTCGATTAGATGCACTTATTAACGAGCTTGCAAATGATAAAAAGATTAAAATCGATGGAGATTATATTACTAAAGCATAAGAAAAGTCATGCATCGCTGTATGACTTTTTTATGTTATTTTTCCGCGAAGAAATCTCTCTTCTTAAATCCTGCAGTTAAGAAACGACCAAATGCACGTCTATTAGTTAACCATAAGATTTGTTTATCGTTTTTAGTATTTTCAATCATTCTAGGAACTACATAATCAACAATAGTTTCTGGATAATCACCTAAGATATTATAAATCTTCTTAGTTTTTTCATTTAAGTTAATCTTTGTTTTATCCCCGTTAGCATGAGTAATAAAATCAGTAATCATAATACCAGGGGCAAGTCTACAAACTGCAACTTTACCCTTAGTTAATACTTCGGATTCTTTTGCAAGTGATCTAGTAAAATAAGTTACTGCTCTTTTTGCAGTACCATACATTGTTAAGCCAAGCATCATTGCATCATTTGAGCCATATCCTTCAACGTTATAAATTTTACCAAAGCCTTGTTCTTTCATATGTTTAAAGGCGACTTTAGAACCATAAATTGTGCCTTTTAAATCAACGTCTAAAATGAATGCAACTTCTTTATCTGTTAATTCATATACTGGCTTATCTGGAGAATTAACACCTGCATTATTAATCCATACTCCAACTTGACCAAATGCTTTTTCTGCTTCTAAATAAAGATTTTCTACATCGCTTTCTTTAGTTACATCACATTTAACTGCAATAGCTTTAGTTTTTTCATTATTAATTGCATTTAATTCTTCTAAAGCTTTATTAAGATTAACTTCGTTAACATCACTGATAACGACATTAAATCCTAATTCTTTGAATTTCTTAGCTTGGCATAAGCCAAATCCTCTAGCGGAACCTGTAATTACAACACATTTCATTTTTAATTTCTCCCATTATTTAATACATTTTCTTGCGTCTATTAACACTCCTCTTATATCGTCATAATTAATTAGATTTAAAGAGTCTTGATAGTTTTTTAAATATAATTCTTTAATTTCTTCATCTTGTTTAATGAAGTCGATATTTTTTAATTTTCCTAAGAAATATACGACTGTTTTATAACAATCATATTCTTGCATAAAATATCTAATTTCTTTCCTATAGCCAGAAATTAGATTAACTTCTGCTCTTGTCTCTTCAAAAAGTTCTCTTAAAGCAGTTTCTTCTTCACTTTCCCCTTGTTCAACATGACCTTTAGGAAAACCTACTACTCCATTATTTTGTTTAATTAATAAAAAATATGGTTCATTATCTTTAATAATATATGGAACTACTCCACAGCTTTTCTCTTCTTTTTTCATAAAACCTCGACATTCTATATAAAATAATACTACAAAAAAGAACACTAAAAATAGTGTTCAAATAAAAGTTATTCTTCGTCAGGATTATATTTAGTTTTGTATCCATGATTTTCTTTTGGTCTTAAATCATTTGGATACATTGTATCTGAGAAAATATCTGTTCCAGTTCTAGTAATAAGTTTATAAACTTCTAAATAATCTTCAACGTCTATAATATTAATACCTTGCTTAATAGATTGACCTTTACTATTAGTAGTAAAGCCAGTAATAATAAATACATCTCCGACATTATGTGATTTATCAATAATACCTTGATGTACAGAAACGTTTGTAATTTCTTGGAATGTTTTTCTATCACAATTAGTAGTAAAAACGCCTTTTGTAACATATACTGCTTTATCAGTAACCATATAATCAGTATTTCTCCATTCTCTAAAAGCAAAAACTACTCTAAAGATATAGATCCATACAGGTAATAAGTGAAGCGCAAAGAATGGTACTAAAAGTAATGGGCTAAATGGTAAATTATCAGAAGCCATACCAAGAAAGCCTCCAATAAAAGCAAGATCAAACATTAACCAAACAGCGGCAACAATAAATAAAGGCGAAAAAATTCTTTCTTTAATAAATACAGCCTTATTTGGTTTACCAGTCCATAAGACATGTTCACCACTATTAATATAATTTTTAATTTCCATATAATCCCCCTTTGGATTCAATTTCAATTTTAGTATATAAAACTTGTTTTATAAGTACAATAACTATTTTTTTAAAGAATTATAATATTGTTCCATAATATTATAATATAAACTAGTCAATTTTTCTTTTGCGTTAGTATATTCATCAGAAACAACTTTATATATAGGACAATAGCTTTTTACAAAACTAAATTCACTAATTGTATTATCATTTAAAAATGACTCCAATTCTTCTCTACTATTAATTGTAAAATGTCCTCTTGTTTCATATTTAACATTTACGCAATTATACATTTGCTCATATAAACTCTTTTCTTCTGAAGATATAGACTCTTTTTTCTTAAATAAATAATTTAAAAAATCGCTTTTATATTCAGAATAGCCATTATGTAGTAGTTCAATAGTAGCTTTAATATCATAGCCACGTATAGAAGTACACCTAGATGCAAAATTAGTACCATATATATCATAGATATATGCCGCATCAACTTCATCATTATTTAGTTTAACGATGTTACTTATAAATTCATCATTTAAATATTTATCAAA
>DEWM01000100.1 GCA_002363635.1 Caryophanales bacterium UBA3210
ATACGTTTATTAGATAAAATTCCAATAAGAGTTGATACTAATGTACTAAGGCCAGTTACAAAAGAAACAAAGCCAATAACTACCATTACATCTTTTAAGATATTCTTCCCATTAATTAAGGCAAAAGATGAACCAATTAATCCCATAACAATTAAAGTAATCTCAGGAACAAGTTCAAATAAAGAAGTATTATTCGCTTTTCTAAATTTACCAGATAATAATAGTCCTGCGACAATTACACCCATAGAAGCAAAGAAAACTAATTGATACCAAATTGGGCACTCAAAAAAGTTCCCCTTTTGATCAGGAAAGAAGATTTGTCCAACCGCTAAATCGCTACCACATCCTAGTGCTCCTAGTGCAGTAATAAGTAAGGCCATTAATGAATAATGCTTATCATTCATATAAAACTCTCCCCGTAAAGTTTGTATTACTTTAAATATTATTTTATACTTTTATATTTTTTTGTTAATATGCAAAACCATTCATATTTGTTAACTTTTAATTCTTTTTGAATCATTTTTTGCACTTTCAAAAATTTTAAAAGTGCAATTTTTGCACCTTATTTCCAAATATAAAGTGCAATTTTTGCACCTTGTCATTGAATAAAAAGTGCAAATCAGTTATTATATAGTTAGGTGAAGAATATGAATTTAAAAGAATTAAGAATTTCAAAATCTCTTACACAAATGCAAGCCTCTATGTTGGCAGGCATCTCTTTACGTTCATATAAAGAATATGAAAATAATAAGAATAAATCTGACTCAATAAAATATAAGTATATTTACAATGAACTATTAAAATACGGCTATATTGACGAAGAACACGGAATTTTAGAATTAGATACTATAATTAAAAAAGCTGAATTAATCTTTTCTAAATACGATGTAGAATATTGCTATCTATTTGGAAGTTATGCAAAAAATAATCCAAATGAATCTAGTGATGTAGATTTACTTATTTCAACACAAATAACTGGTATGGCATTTTTTGGTCTAGCAGAAGAATTAAGAGAATCACTCAAAAAAAGAATTGATTTATTAAATCTAGATCAATTAAAAAACAATCCAGAATTATTAAATGAAATATTAAAGGATGGTATTAAAATATATGATAAAAGATGATAAATATTTTTTTCAAAAACTTTAGATGAGATTACTACTATTATGAATTATTCTAAAGACCTATCAATGAATGATTTATATGATAATCCTATTTATATTGATGGTATCATATTTAGAATGATTCAAATGTCTGAGCATATGAATAATATCTCAGAAAACTTAAAAAATAATTATCCATACATATCATGGACAAGTATTAAAGGTTTTAGAAATAAATTAGTTCATAATTATGGTGGAGTAGATTTAAAATTTGTTTATTTAGCGATCACTGAAGATATTCCAAAACTCTATAAAGATTTAAAAAGATAATTGAAAACTTATAAAACTGATCTTGATTTAATTCAAGATCTTTTTATTTACTAAATTTCTATTCAAAAAAAGTACTCATAGATTATTACCTACAAGTACTTTATAAAATTATTATTTTGCAAGATTATATGAAGGTTCACTTGCGAAATTTTTATTCTTATCTAATTTTTTAAATTCTAAGAAAACTAAGATAAATGTAATAATTAATGCAATCATATCTGATATTGGAGCGGCCCATAACACTCCTTCAATACCCATTCCCATAGGTAAACAAATAGTTAATGGAACAAAAGTAATTACATCTCTAACAAGTGATAAGACTGTAGCCTTGACTGGAGAAGAAATTGATTGGAGGAAAATTGAAGAAACTTTTTGAATGCATGTAAAGATAATAAGCATTAAATAGATTCTAACTGTCTTTTCTCCAAATTCAAAATATGTTTCAGGGTTAGTAGTTTTTGCACCAAACATACCAACAATTTGAGTAGGAATAGTTTGGAATAAGATAGTAGCAATTAAAGCAACTACTATAGAAGAAATTAAAACAATGAAATAACCTTGTTTAACTCTATCATATTTTTTTGCACCATAATTGTAGCCAATGACAGGTTGAGCACCTGCAGCAATACCTACAACGATATTAATAACAATAGTAAAGACCTTCATGACAACTCCAACAATTGCCTGAGGATCATTAACTCCGTATTTAGATTCTCTTCCGTAACGAGCAAGAGTATTCATAGATACTACAGAAATAATAACAATGGAAATTTGAGTTAAGAATGATGATAAACCAAGTTTTAAAACAGTACCTAATTCTTTAAAATCAGGAATAAATGATTTTAATGATAATTTAAATGTTTTTGTTTTAAATAAATATAATGATGAAATAACAAAAGATAATACTTGGCCAAGAATTGTGGCTAGAGCCGCCCCAAATAGACCCATATTCCAAACTATAACCATTAATGCATCAAAGATGATATTAAATATAGCCCCAGCAACTAAAGAAATCATCGCTACTTGAGGTGAGTTATCTGCTCTAATAATTGAATTAAGTGTAGCGGTTAAGATATAAAAAGGGAATCCAATAACAATGATAAAACCATATTCATGAGCAAGTGCAAGTGACTCAGGAGTCTTTGCCCCAAAGAAATCTAAAATATTATCAAGTAAAGGAAAACATACTGCATAAAATAGTAAAGAACATACTAAAGAAATAATAATACTAGTACCTACTACCTTAGGTAATTTATCTTTTTCTCCTTTGCCAAGTAATATAGACATATAGGCTGCAGCACCATCTCCAAGTACTAATCCAAAAGCTAAAGCAATAACTGTTAAAGGAAAAACAATAGTAGTCGCGGTATTACCTAATGTACCAACAGATGAATTTCCAATAAAGATTTGGTCAACGATATTGTATAATGCGCTGACAAGTAAAGATAAAATACATGGGATAGAAAATTTAACAATCAATTTTGACATTTTTTCTGTTCCTAAAAATGTAGATGAATTCATTTTTTAACCTCCTTGAACAACAAAAAAAGACATTAAATGTTTTCTCTACGTCTGACGTGTGAAGAGATGACATTTAACGTCTTTGTTAATCGATTTACATATGGAGTTTACCAAACAAAAAATAATCTCGTAAGCACAATTTTATGAAAGCGGTTCCGTCTTTTCTTTTTCCTCTTTAATATATAAGGTTATAGAATCAATAATTTCAATTTCTTTTACTACCTTTACGTAGGAAGGTGCGATAAACCAACAAAGATGCAAAGGAAGTAAGACCTTTAAACTAACTAAATATTTATTAGATTGTGATTTTAATTTTTTTTTATCAAACAATAAATAATAA
>DEWM01000084.1 GCA_002363635.1 Caryophanales bacterium UBA3210
AGAAGATAAAGATCCTGAACCAATTAAGGTTTCTTTAAAAGATTATGGAGCAGATTTTGTTTCATACAAAGATGGAGAAGATAATAAAACATTAGTTCCATTCTGGGTTATGAACTTTATTTTCTGTTCACAGAATTACGTCAATATTTATTTCAATGGCGATGAATTCGTTGCAACATATATGTCATGGGCAAATGTCTCTAAAGAAGATGCGAATAAATATTTCACATCATCTACATTAGGTAAATCAGGTGGACAAACTGCTGAAGAAAGAGAAGATGTTCTCAATCAGTTATACTTTGTATATGATTACTACTATGGTTTAAAGAGAATTCCTAAGGGTGATGACGATGTTCTTTATAGTTCCGCGAAAGAATATTTTGAAGCAAAGAATCCAGAAGCAATTGCAAATATTTTATCTACAGATCCTGGAAAGAACTCAACAGGTTACGCTCAATTAATTTATCTAGTTTTAGATGAAGGCCATTCATATTCAACTGCTGAATCAATGTTTGTTGGAAATAATGCATTTAAATTAACTAGCCTTTCACAGTTAGGTGAAAGACAACTATCTTTACTCTATTCATATTGGGATATGGATGATGCTTTAGCAAAATCTGCATGGGTTAACGATCAAATTGTTGAAGTACCTGCAGACGCTGTATTTGATGAAAATGCAACTTATTATGTTCAAACAGGGGAAGGACCAGCTCCTGTTGAAATAACTGCATTTGAAGAAGGTGTTACATATTATATGGAAAACCCAGATACATTCCATGCAAAATTCTTAAAGTACTCAGAAGATGGAAAAACAGCAGTATTAAAATTCGATGAATTCTCAACTGCTGATGATGTTGATATCTATGTAACTGATGAAAATGGCGAATTTGTATTAGATGAAAATGACGAAAAGATTGTATCAGATGAAGCGTATTTATATGATACATATTGGTTATTCAAAAAAGCATTTGATGAAATCTCATCTAAACCAGAAGTAGAAAATGTTGTTATTGACGTTTCTAACAATGGTGGCGGTAATATTGCTGCAGGTATTAAAGCATTAGGCTTCATTGTTGATGATGTTAAATACGGCGGATGGAATCAATTATTAAATGTTGATGAAGAAAGTGTTTATAACGTTGAAACAGGTAGAAAAGATGAAGGCAGAGAAAATAAATCATATTCAGATAAATATAAATTCTTTGTATTAACATCAGGTAATACTTATTCATGCGCTAATGAATTTGCAGCAGTTGCAAAACAAGCAGGCTACAAGATTATTGGTCAAAAGTCAGGTGGTGGAGCTTGCTCAATTATGCCATTTGCCTTAAGTGATGGTTATTCAATTTCTACTTCATCTATGAATACAATTGCTTTATATGATGCGGACAAAAATAGAACTGTATATGAATACGGTATTGAAGTTGACGCTGAAGCATCATATGCAGATATCGTTGATATAGAAAAAGTTGCAGAAATCGTTGCAAGTTTAAATAATCAAGCTGCTTAATAAATATTTATAAGAGGAGAGAAATCTCCTTTTTCTTTTGCAAAAAAAAGACTTACCATAAGGTAAGTCATATAGATTAAGATAATTTCTTTAATGCCTTTGATGTAGATTTTAATTCATCTTGTCTACCAAGTAATAAGATGTGATCGTTTTCTTCAAATTTATAATCAGGCATTGCTAAAAGGTATTTTCCATCGTCATTTGTAATAGAAATAACGTTAACTCCAAATTCTTTACGGATGTTGAGTTCTTTTAATGTTTTGCCAATCCAAACTTTTGGAACTGGAACTTCGTATAAAGCATATTCATCACCGAGTTGTATGTAATCAAATACTGAATCAGCATTGTGCTTAATTGCCATCTTTAATGCCATATCTTTTTCTGGATAAACAACTTCATTTGCGCCAATTTGCTTTAAGAATTTTGCTTGCATTTCTTGAGTTGCTTTAGAGACGATATATTTAGCACCATGTTCTTTTAATAATGATGTAATTTCAAGTGATGCTTGGAAAGAGCCACCAGTTGTTACATAACAAATATCGAAGTTATTAACACCTAGTGAAGAGATAACAGCTTCATTTGTACAGTCACCTGTGAAAGCTTCTGTAAAGTCATTAGCGACTGCTTGAATCTTCTTTTCGTTACTATCAATGACCATGACATCATTGCCAAGCTCTTGGAGCTTGTATGCTAGGTTTTTACCAAAGTTACCTAAACCGATTACTAAGATTGATTTCATATTATTTTCCTCCTATCCAAGTAATATTTCTTCTGTTGGAGCGATGATTGAACCATCGTCTTCTTTATCTTTAACTAAAGAAATTGTTGTGACTGGGCCGATACGACCGATATACATAAGAATTGTTAAGACAAATTTTGCAATTGTATTATTCTTGATTAATGAAGTTACCCCAAGTGATAAGCCAACATTATCAACTGCAGATACACATTCAAAGATAACTCCATCCATTGCTAGAGAGTTATCGGAAGCAAGGATGATTGTTGTACCAATGAATATTGCGCTTATATATAAGAAGAAGATTGCAGAAGCTTGTTTTGCAGCGTTCTTATTGATTGATCTATTTCCGATTGTAAGAGTTGAGGATTTAGTTGCCCCGTTGAGTAAAGAGAATAATAAGACAACAAATGTAGTAGTTTTAATACCACCTGCTGTAGAACCTGGAGATCCACCGACGAACATGATTAAGGCAAGAACCATTTTAGATGCTTGAGTCATGTTAGAAATAACAACTGAGTTAAATCCTGTCGCGTTACCAGATATTGTGTTAAATAATGCATCCGCTAAACCTTCTGATGTGTAATCTTTTTCAAATAAGAAGATTAATACAAATGCTACTAAACACATTGTAGTAGATGTAATTAAGACAATCTTTGAATGTAAATGTAATTTCTTCCATTTTCCTTTTGAAGAGAAAACATCGTTAATTACTAAGAAACCTAATGCACCGATAAACATTTCTAGTGATAATACAATAGAGATTAACCAATCACCTTCGAAATATGTTAATGATGTAAATGTACCAGGCATTACATCAATACCTGCAGTACAGAATGATGAGACAGAGATAAATAAAGCTTGCCAGAAACCATTTAGTAAACCAAATGCAGGGACAGTCCTAATCATAATTAATCCTGTTGAAATAAGTTCAACTGTAAAAGTAATAATCATGATTTTCTTAACTAAAGCAACGATACCTGAAGGCTGAAAGTTACCAGCAGATTGCATTAAAGCTTTTCTTTCGTATAAATTTATTTTTCTCTTCATGAATAAGCCTAGAGAAGAGACAAGAGTCATAAATCCAATACCGCCAATTTGAATAAAGAGTAAGATAACAATTTGGCCGTAGATATTCCAATAATCAGCTGTGTCGTATAAAACTAAACCTGAGCCAGTTATTGAAGAAACTATAGTAAATATAACATCTAAAGGATTTGTCCAGGCCCATTTGTTATTAGAAAAAGGAAAAATTAATAATAAAGTGCCAACTAAAATCATTGCAATATATCCTAAAGCAATAACTTGTGTAGTGGTTAGTTTACGTATTTTTTTAAACATATATTTTTCCTTTATAATTAAAAAGTATTTTTAATTACGATTTATATTATACTACAGTACAAAGATTATCTTCAACTTTATGAAAGAAAAGTCATAATTAAGAAATCTATCATTTATATTAATATAATATTTAACAAATGTAAAACATTTGACTCGTATAAAAAAATCTAGTATTTTTATATTCAGAATAATTAATCAACACGAGGGAAAGTTATGAAACTTAAAATATTAACTTTAAACTTACATACCTTACAAGAAAAGGAAATTGAAAAGAAGAATAAAATCATTGCAAACTTTATCAACGAAAGAGAAGTAGATATTATATTCTTCCAAGAAGTAGGTCAAATTAGCGAAGATCCTATTTATACTAATAACATTAAAACTAGTAACCAATTATTATCAATTTTTCCAAAATTAAAACGTAAATATAATTATGATTATCGTTATAAGAAAAGAGGATTTGATAAATATGATGAAGGTTTAGCAATCGTTTCAAAATATCCAATTATTTATTCAGATTCATATTATTTATCAAAATCTAAAGATTATTATAACTGGCAGACAAGAACTGCACTTTTAGTAAATGTTGATATCAACGGTCAACAAGTAGATTTAATTACTACTCATTTAGGCTGGGATTCAGAAAGTGAAAAACTTGATTCACAACTTGCAAATTTTCTTAATGTAATTAATCCTCGTCACATTTCAATTTGTGCAGGAGATTTTAACGTACCTTACAATTCTTCTTACATTAAGAAGATTAAAGAAACTGGATTAATTGAAGCTTCAGATTTAGCAGGTATTGATCCTACTAAAAATCCTACTTTTCCAGGAATATTAGATGCTGCACCATTCTTAAAAACAGCATTAGATCATCAAATTGATCACATCTTTGTTAATAAACCTTATAAAGTTAATAAATATGAGGTAGTATTTAAGGAAGAAAGGGTATCAGACCATTACGGTGTATATGCTGAAATAGAGATTTAAATATGAATTTTCAAAGAACAAATACAAAAATTTCTTTATTAGATGACTATTACGAACATTTTGATGAAGACCATCGTTTAACAACTAGACACGGTACTGTTGAATTTGTTACTAACTTAAAATATATTGATGAAGTATTAAATAACGATAAAACAAAAAAGATTTTAGATGTTGGAGCAGGTACTGGTAGATATTCTATTTATTATAAGAAGCAAGGATATAAAGTTACTGCTTTAGAATTAGTACAACACAACTTAGACCAAATCATTAAAAAGGATAAAGATTTAGAAGCTTATCAAGGTAACGCTTTAGATTTATCTAGATTTGATGATGAATCTTTTGATGTGGTTTTAATTTTTGGACCTATGTATCATCTATTTAGTGAAGAAGATCGTTTAAAAGTATTAGAAGAAGCAAAAAGAGTAGTTAAAAAAGATGGTTATATTTTAACTTCTTACTATATGAATGAATATGCAGTAATTAGTTATGGCTTTATTAAAGGTAATATTCTTGCTGCTAAAGAAGAAGGTAGAGTAGATGACTCATATCATTATTTACCAAAAGAAGATGATTTATATTCAATGGTAAGAATTGAAGATATTGATAGATTAAATGAAAAATCATCATTAAAAAGAATTAAACTAATTTCTTCAGATACTTTAGCAGATTATTTTAGAGTCGATTTAAATAAAATGACTAAAGAAGTTTTTGAAGAATATATCAAATATCACTTAACTATTTGTGAAAGAAGAGAAATGTTAGGTTTCAGCGCTCATTTATTGGATATTGTCCAAAAATAAGCACATATAAAATTCACCATTACAAGATTAGGACAAAACCTAATCTTTTTTGATATAATTTTAAATATGAATAGAACATATCTTTGCATTGATTTGAAAACTTTTTATGCTTCCGTAGAATGTGTAGAAAGAGGATTAAATCCTTTTACTACACCTTTAGTCGTGGCAGACCCTACAAGAGGAAACGGAACTATATGTTTAGCTGTTTCACCTAGGATGAAAGAATTAGGTGTTCATAATAGATGTAGGATATTTGAAATTCCTTCAACTATTAAATACATAAAAGCAATGCCAAGAATGAATTTATACATTAAATATTCTGCAAATATATATGCAATATATTTAAAATACATTGCTAAAGAAGATATTCATGTATATTCAATTGATGAAGCTTTTATGGATGTCACTAAGTATTTGAAGATGTACAACATGACTGCAGAAGAACTTGCAAAAAAAATTATGAAAGATATTTATGATACATACGGAATAACTGCTACTGCAGGTATTGGTACTAATCTATATTTATGCAAAGTAGCCTTAGATATTACAGCAAAACATGTCGCATCACATATTGGGGTATTAGATGAAGAGAAATATAAAGAAACCTTATGGCACCATACCCCATTAACTGATTTTTGGCAGATTGGTAGAGGAATAGTAAAAAGACTAGATCGTATGGGAATACGTGATATGGAAGGTATTACTAAAACTGACCCTAAATTACTATATAGAGAATTTGGAATTAACGCTGAATTTTTAATTGATCATGCTTGGGGAAAAGAACCTACAACAATAGCTCAAATTAAAGCTTATAAATCACAAAATAAATCAATTTCTAGCGGACAAGTTTTATTTGAAGATTATACTTGGGAAAAAGCAAGATTAGTAGTAAAAGAAATGGTAGAGTTAGCATGTTTAGATTTAACTGATAAACATTTAGTAGCGTCAGATATCTCTTTGTCAATTGGTTATTCTAAAGACCTACATAAACCAACAGGAGGCTCATTACATCTAACTAATATTACAAATAGCTATGAGTACTTTTTACCATATTTTTTAACCATTTTTGATAATACTACAATTTTAAATACTCCAATTAGAAGAATTAATATTGGCTTTGGAAATGTCAAAGATGAAATCTATGAACAATATGATTTATTTACAGATCCTACTAAGATAAAAAAAGATGAAAAATTACAAAAGACTTTAGTAGAGATTAAAGCAAAATATGGAAAGAATTCTGTCTTAAGAGGAATGAATTTATTAGAAGGAGCAACTACTCCAAAAAGAAATAAATTAGTAGGAGGACATAATGGCGACTAATTCAAGAGCAGACCGTGCAAAACTCTTCTTACCATTTGATGCTCTTACAGGATTAAAAGAAGCATTGAAAGAAAAAGAAAGAGTAGTAATTGAAAAGAAAGAATTAAACGAAGAAGAGATAAGTTTATTAAATGAATCATTAACTAAGCTTCATAAAGGAGATATGGTAAAAGCTAGATATTTTGATGGAGAAGCATATATAGAAATAGAAGGCTTAGTATCTCAATTTAATCCAGAATTAAGATATTTAGTAGTTGTAAAAACTAAAATATCATTCGAAGACCTTTTAACACTTAATGTAATTTAATTTATTAGGTGAAGAGGGGTCTTTTTCTTATGATAAAAATTTGTTATTATTTATGTATAAATAATATTTTTTGGGGGAAAAATGAAAACAAAACTACTTATAATTACTGCAATGCTTGGCATCTCAACATTAGCATCATGCTCACCTACTGGGACTAATGTAAATCCTGTTAATAGGTCTGAAAATCCAATTTCAGAAGTTTCTAGTTCATCATCAAATCAAGAAAGTTCATCAGAAGAATTGAGTGAAGAAGAAATTAATTCATCTTCAAGTGGAGAAAATTCATCTGAAGCATCGAGTGAAGAAGAAATAATTAATTATTCTAAGGATATTAATGATTATTATGGAGGATATTATTCTTCGTTATCTTCATGGACTAATGGAGAAGATTTAAAGAACCAACTTCATGCATTGATTTCTAAAAATATTAAAAAACAAAAATACTCAGGTAACTGGGAAGTGAATACAGTCGCAGACGTATCACAATATAATTTCGATATGCTTGATCAGGTATATTCTTCAAAAGATATTCCTACATATTTTACTGCTGGATACGGAACTGGCGGTTGGAATAGAGAACATGCTTTCTGCCAATCTTTAATGGGACACTATGTAAGTTCATATTCAGTAACTGCAAAAACTAAGAATCCTAAGAAAATTAAACTTAATTCTATTTATCAATTAAGTTCAGTATCTATAAGAGGAACTCGTTTCTATGCTATTTATAAAAACGGTTTTGAAGGATATTGTGATGGATTTGAAAATGATAGTGAAATTGTTTATACCAATAAAGAAAATGTTTATGTATATACAAAATCGTCAAAAGCAAGCAAAAATTTAGGCGCGTTAAGTTCTTTAGAAATATCTTATTCCTCGCCAGTTATTACATTTAAAGTTGGTAGTAATACAAAAGAATTTACTCCAACAACTGTCGACTATAATTATTCAAGCGAAGGAAATGGAGGTGTTGCTTCTGATTTCCATAATTTATTCGCATCTGAAATGACAGGTAATACTTCTAGAGGTAATCTAAATTTTGGTGAAGCAGGGGATGCTACTACAAATTATGTAAAAGGTGATAAAAACTTTGAACCTGCTGATGAAGATAAAGGTAGACTAGCACGTGCAATCTTATATATGGATACATGTTATGATGATTTATCTATTCAAGAAGAATATGCAGAAATGGATCAAGTAACTGCAACTAATAAAGGTGCATTTGGTAATGCTTCTACAATTATTTCTTGGGCGGATAGTTTTGATGTTAATTATCAAGAATATCAACATACTCAAAGAGTATATGAATATCAAACTAATAGAAATCCATATGTCGACTTCCCTGAATTAATTGATTATGTATATGGAAATAAAAAAGATAATGCAGGTACTATTCAAGATATTTTAAAATCATCTACTCAAAACAAACTTCATACTGCAGAAAAGAATTATAAGAATTTCGCATTTTCTAATGCGACATATGAATATCAAGTAGGTGATAAATTTACTACTTCAACATTAAAATTATTTGATACATATACAGATTTATCAAAAGAAGAGGTTACTGATAGATCAGAATTTAATTTCTCAATACCAGAAAATTATGAATTTACTGCTTCAGATATTGGTACTAAAACAGTAACAATTACTAGAGGGGAAGAGACATATTCATATAGTATTGAAGTAAAAGAATATGATGCTTCTCAAAATTATGAATATCAATATACTGCAGATAAAAATGATTTTACGATAGATGCAAAATCTTGTACTTTAAATGGGATTAAATTTAATTTAACTTATGATAATTTTGAATATGTATCTAGTGATAAAACTAAAGGTGTACAAATTGGAAAATCTACAAATTTAACTAAAAAATTTACTTTAGAATCTGAATCTGATTTTGCATTTGATAATAAAAATAAGATTACAAATGTACGTTTCTCTGGAACTCCTGGAAGTGGGACAACAATCAATGTTTCTATCTATGTAGGAGATACTTTAGTAAGTACTAAAACACTCAATTATGATAAGGATAATTTAGTACAAAGCTTAGATTTTGCTTTATCTACACCTTCATCAGGAAAATTAAAAATTGTTATTGATAACAATACTGATAAAGCATTTTATATCCATGATATTTCAGTCGATTTAGTAGATTAGCCTTAAAGCGTGGTAAATCCCACGCTTTTTTGCTAATATTAAGTATTAATAAATATAAATACTTAAAGAGGTAAAAAATATGGAACTTACTGTTAATTTAAAAGATAAATCATATCCAATTATTGTTGAAAGAAATGCTCGTCTTACTTTAAGAAAGCATTATGATTTTACTGGTAAGAAAGCACTTGTTGTAACTGATGAAGGTGTACCTGATATTTACGCTTTAGAAGTTCAAATGCAGTTACCTGAAGCATATGTAGTTACTTTACCTCAGGGAGAAAAATCTAAATCTTTAGAAAATTATGTCAAACTTCAAAAAGAATTATTAGAACATCATTTTTCAAGAGACGATGTCGTTATTGCAGTTGGAGGAGGCGTTATTGGAGATTTAGCAGGTTTTGTTGCCTCAACATATAAACGTGGAATACATTTTATTAATATTCCTACAACTTCTTTATCTCAAATTGATTCTTCAATTGGAGGGAAGACTGCGATTGATTTTGAAAATACAAAAAACATTATTGGTACATTCTATCAACCAGAATTAGTATTAGTTGATTTAAACGTCTTAAATACTCTTGAAGATAGACAGTTAAATAATGGTTTAGTTGAAGCTCTTAAAATGGGTATCTGCTTAGATAAAAATTTATATAAAATCTTCCAAGAAAATAAGCAGTACGAAAAACTTGATGAAGTTATTTTAAAATCAATTGACGCTAAAAGACAGGTAGTAGAAAAAGATGAAAAAGAAGAAAACTTAAGAAAAGTTTTAAACTTCGGACATACTATTGGTCATCCATTAGAATCATTTTTTGAAATGAATGGATTATTACACGGAGAAGGAGTAGCAAGTGGCATGCTCTTTATGATTGAAGATAAAGCGTTACGTGCAGAAGTTAAATCAATCCTAACTAACTTAGGTATTAAAGTTACTAATGATTTTGATAGAAAGAAAATCATGGAGTACTTAGTAAATGATAAAAAAGCTGGCCATAACACTATTGATATAGTTTTAGTAAACGGAATTGAAAATTATGAAATTAAAAAAGTCACATTTAAAGAAGTAGAAAATATTCTAGAAAGGAAAATCTAATGAGCTCAATACTTGGTAATAATTTAAAACTCTCAGTATGGGGAGAATCTCACGGTAAAGCTATTGGATGTACTCTTGATGGTCTTCCTTCTGGTTTATCTTTAGATTTAGAAAGAATCTCTAAAGATCTTGATAAAAGAAGAGGACTTAAAGAACTATCCACAGCAAGAAGAGAGAAAGATCAATTTGAAATCTTATCTGGATATTTTAATGGTCATACAACAGGAACACCTTTAACATTTATGATTAGAAATGAAGATGTTGATGATAAAGTATATGACGATACTAAAAATATCCTTCGTCCAGGACATGCTGACTATACAGCGTTTTTAAAATATGAAGGATATCAAGATTATCGCGGAGGAGGACATTTCTCTGGAAGAATTACCGCTCCAATTGTAATTGCAGGATCTATCGCAAAACAAATCCTTGAAGAAAAAGGCATTGTAATTGGTTCTAGAATTAAAGAAATCCACGGTATTAAAGATGAATCTAAAGTTGAAGATTATGAAAAGACAATTAAAGATTTAAATGAATTAGATTTTCCAACATTAGATTCTATAAAAGCAAATGAAATGAAAAACGAAATTATTAAAGCTCGTGAACAATTAGATTCAGTAGGAGGAATTGTTGAAACATATGCTTTAGTAAATGATTACGTTTTAGGTGAACCAATGTTTGATTCAGTAGAATCTAAGATTTCTCAATACATTTTTAGTGTTGGAGGAGTTAAAGGTATTAGCTTTGGATTAGGTTTTGATTTTGCTTCAAAACGTGGCTCAGAAGTTAAAGATGAATATGAATTAGTAGAGAATAAAATCGTTACTAAAAATAACAATAATGGAGGAATACTTGGAGGTATTACCTCATTACAACCAATTGTCTTTGATACAGTAATTAAGCCAACTGCATCAATTGGTCAAACACAAAAGACAGTTGATTTTAAAGAAAATAAAGAAGTTGAGTTAAGTGTTAAAGGCCGTCATGATCCTTGTATCGTTCCAAAAGCTTTACAAGTAATCAATGCCTTAACTGCTTTAGCACTTCTTGATTTATTAATGGAAGAATACGGAAGAAAGAATATTTAATATGAAAGCTTGTTTAATTGGAAGAGGAATATCATATTCATATTCCCCATTAATCCACAAAGGATTTAATGAAGAAATTGATTATCAAATCGTTGATTTATCTACAGATGAAGAATTCGTAAGTTTTATGAAATCTAATGAGTATGATTTTTTTAACGTGACTATTCCTTACAAAGAACAAGTTCAACCATATTTAGATGAAATTGATGAAAGCGCGAAAACTATTGGTGCAGTCAATTTAGTAGTAAAAAGAGAAAATAAATTAATCGGTTATAATACTGATTTTTATGGTATTAAATCTGCTTTTGAATTAAATGGAATTTCTTTAAAAGATAAAGTTGTCATGATTTTAGGAAGCGGAGGAACTTATAAAACTGCAAAAGCAGTATGTAAAAAAGCAGGCGTTAAAAAATTAATTTCAGTAAGTAGATCGTCTAAACCGGGATTTATTACTTATGAACACGTTAGATATCAAAACGATGTCGAAATTATTATTAATTGTACTCCAGTTGGAACATATCCACATATCTATGATAAGAATATTGATTTAAGACCATTTTCAAAACTCGAAGCAGTTCTTGATATGATTTATCATCCAATGAGAACTAATTTTATTAAGCAAGCAGAAAGATTACATAAAGTCGCGCTTAATGGTCTTATCCCTTTAGTTTATCAAGGCGGAAAAGCTCAAGAAATCGCGCTTGGGAAAGAAATAGCATTATCCACATATTTAAAAGTTCTACGCTTAATGAGAAGAGAAACTTCTGCTATTGTTTTAATTGGTATGCCAGGAAGCGGTAAGTCTACTATTGGAAAAGCTTTAGCAAATAAACTTGGTTATAAATTTATTGATACAGATTCTCTTATTGAAAAAAAAGAAGGTATGACAATAAAAGAAATCTTTGAAAAGAAAGGTGAACCATACTTTAGAAAGAAAGAAGAAGAGGTATCTAGAAAATTAGTAGATTCTAAAAAGTTAGTAATCGCGACCGGAGGAGGAATGGTAATTAATCCTCGTATTATGGCAAATCTTTCTTATAATTCCACTTTAGTATATCTATATACTAATGATGAAATAGATTTATATAATGGCAAAAGACCATTATTAAAGAATAAAGAAGATTACTATAGATTATTAAAAGAAAGAAAACCTCTATATCAAAAATATTCTGATATCTCGATTTTAAAAGGATATGATGAAATTGATGAAGTAGTAGAAAGGATTATTGAAAAATTATGAAGATATTAGTATTAAATGGTCCTAACTTAAATATGCTAGGAATTAGAGAACCTGAAATATATGGAAATAATACATATCCAGATTTAGTAAGAATGATTGAAGACCACTGTAAAAAAATTAATGTTGATGTAGAAGTTAAACAATCAAATTATGAAGGAGAACTCGTCACATTAATTCAAAAAGCATATTTTTATGGAGTTCAAGGTATTGTTATTAATCCTGCCGCGTACACACATACTTCAATTGCTTTATTAGATGCATTAAAAGCAGTTAATATTCCAACAGTTGAAGTACATATTTCAGATGTAAGTAAAAGAGAAGACTTTAGACAAATATCATATGTATCTAAAGTTGCAGTAAAAAGAATTATTGGAGAAGGATTTGATGGTTATATAAATGCTATCAATTATTTAGTAGAAAATTATGGACAAGATTAAGATTTACAAGAGTAAAGTAGATGGAAGAATAACTCTTCCTGCTTCAAAAAGCGATGCACATAGAAAAATTATATGTGCTTCTTTAGCAATGGGACAGAAATCTACTTTAACTAATGTAACTTATTCAAATGACATAAA
>DEWM01000050.1:0-7454 GCA_002363635.1 Caryophanales bacterium UBA3210
GGATATCTAACAGGAAGATTAAAAGATGAATAATATCTATAGCCTACAAAAATAGATTCACGGTATTCACTGAAATAATCATTCTTTAAATAATATGGATAAGAAGGATTATCTTCAAGTTTAAGAGGGAAAGTTTCCGCAAGTCGTCCTGAAGGATTTACTTTATTAAATAAAACATCATAAATAGATGAGCCATTCATCTCACCAGTTAAATATGAAAGTAAAATAGATTTAACATTATTAACGAAAGGAAGTTCAACAGGAGAACCAACTTGAAGTACAACAATAACATTTCTATTAATTTCTAAGATTTTATTTAATAAAGATAATTGATTACGAGGAATTAACATATCATCTCTATCAAAGCCTTCTGATTCTTTATAAGGAGGTAGTCCCATAAAGAAAACAACTTTATCTTTATTAGTTAAAGCTTTTATAGCAGTTTCTTCTAAGAAATCATCTTCTTTTTCGTTTAATAATGAATAGCCTTCTGCATAAGTAAAATCAATAATGTTTTCTTTCATGATTTGTAAGAAGGTATCATTGTAAGAAGGTATGACATTAGAAGAACCTCCACCTTGATAACGAGGCTTATCCGCAAAAGCTCCAATTAAAGCAATCTTATCATCTTCTTTTAATGGTAATAAGCCTTCATTTTTAAGTAATACCATTGATTCAGAAGCAATTTTTCTAGAAGTAATAAAGCTTTCTTCCTTATCAAAAGTATTCACTTTTTCTTTTGCATATTTTTCATGAATTTCTAAATATCTATTTAAGAATTCATCTAATTTATAAACTTCTTCAGGATGAGAAGATAAATATTCTTTTACTAGAACATCATTACCGATAGCAGTACCTGGCATTTCTACATCTAACCCTGCTTTAAAAGATTCAACAGGATCAAAGACAGCTCCCCAGTCAGAAATAGTTAATCCTTTAAATCCCCATTTCTTTCTTAAGATATTAGTAATTAATTCTTCGTTTTCACAAGTATGAATTCCATTTAATTTATTATATGAAACCATAATTGTTGAAGGAGAAGCTTTCTTAACACATCTTTCAAAACCTTTTAAATAAATTTCGTGTAATGCTCTTTCATCAACAATAGAATCATTAACAAGTCGATATGATTCTTGAGAATTCGCGGCAAAATGTTTTAAAGAAGTTCCTACCCCTTCTTCTTGAACCCCATTAATATAAGAAATACCAAGTTCAGATGCTAAAAAAGGATCTTCACTAAAATATTCAAAATTTCTACCACATAAAGGTGAACGCTTAATATTAATACCTGGGCCAAGTACTATGTCAACTTTCTTTCTAATAGCTTCTTTTGCAATCATCTTTCCTTCAAGCTTTAATAAATCTCTATCAAAAGAACATGCAGTTAAACACGCATTAGGAAAAGAAGTCGCAGGTAAAGTATCACCTTCAATTTCAGTAATAGGAGAAATACGTCTAATACCATTAGGTCCATCAGTTAAAGTAATTAAAGGATAATCGTTAATCTTTTTAAATTGCCAATAACGATTACCTAAATAATATGTGCACTTTTCTTCAAGTGTCATCTTACTAATTATATCTTCATATTTCTTCATATTAAGCCCACCCATATTAATTCAATTATACCAATTTTTAATCATTAATAAAGGTCGCAAAAGAAAAACCTAATCATAAGATTAGGCTTTTAAAATTAATCATTATTTTCTTTGTCTTCGTAATAATCTAAATCATCTTCATTATCGCCGACTTTAATTAAATCACCAATGAAGTATTTTCTCATTAAAGGTGAACGTCTAGCAAAGACGAAAATTAATCTATTAAAGACAATTTCATAAACTAAGCAAACTAATACACCTTTCATTAAATTAAAAGGTAAATAGATTGAAGAAATAGTTCCAATATAAATCCAACCATTAACCTTACTTGCATCTGATTTAGTCATATAACCTACAACACTTTGAATAGCACCTTCATCAAAACAAGTTGAAAAATGAGGATTGCTACCATATACAGTTAAATATGACGGTGTAATAAATAATGCATTTAATAAAGTTAATACTATTGCAAGTAATAATGTAATAAAGACGTAACTAACAATTCTCCATTTTAATCCTTTATTAAACCATCTAAAGATTCTGCTAGTTAAGAATAAGCCAAGAATAAAGATACAAGAAGCAAAAATTGCAGTTAAGTTTCCTATACCAAGTCCTACTAAACCATGTACTAAAATGTCTAATAAAGTTTTAATCAGTGCAATAATAATTCCTCCTGGTAAACCATATAAAGCAAAGCCAATTAATGTAGTAAGTTCACTAACTTCAATTTTAAGCCATGGTGCCCCAGGATAAGGGAACTGGGCAAATGACATAAGGACAAACCCAATTGCACTTAACATGGATAATACGACCATTCGAGAGATAATTTCTCCCGGTCTTCTAAATTTTTTTGCTGAATTCATAAATAATAAAAAAACTCCTTCCTTTATGAATTCAGGGAGAAGATGAAAATATCTTAAATAAATAAAAAATATTGCTCTTCTTTCATCCAGCCTTTACTGTCGCCACCTGAATTGCACAGGTTCATGCTCTTATGAGCTCGAGGGGTATACCTCCGGGAATGAATTTCACATAACCCTGAAGAACAAGTTTCCTTGTCCGATTTCTATATTAGTACGATATAAATAAAATAGCAATATATAAGATTACTTTTAATTACTAATTCCAGTAATTTACACGGTAAATTTGAACCCCAATAAAGAATCCAAAAATTAATACTGCTGTTACCCAATAAATAATAGCAAATGTTGTCTTCTTTCTAATAAAAGATAAAACACCAATTAAAGCAAGTAATAAGGATATTGCAGGTAAAAAGAAATTAAATCCTTCTGACCATAAATCTAGGATTTTTGCAAATCCTAAAAAGACAATAAATAAAACTACAGCAAAAATTACTGCAACAACACTTTTCTCAATTAAGGCTCTCTTATCAGAAGATACAGGTTTCATTTGAATGTTTTCTTTTTTCATATTGTAATTATAACATTTATTAGTTTTTTGACAATAAAATCACAAAAAAGGCTGTTAAGATTTTATATTTTCTTAACAGCACATTAATTTTTATTTCAACATTAAGAAGACTTTATATGCTCTATATGCTTCGTAGATGTCAGCCTTTGAAGTAATTTCCATTGGTGAATGCATTGAGAAGACTGGAACACCAGCATCAATGACGTTCATGTTGTAATTACCTAAGATGTAAGCGATAGTTCCTCCACCACCTTGGTCAACTCTACCAAGTTCAGCAGTTTGGAAGTTAATGTTATTTTCATCCATTGCATTTCTAATTTCTGCGAAGAATTCTGGGTTAGCATCGTTGCAACCTGATTTACCTCTAGCACCTGTGTATTTGTTAAATGTAATACCGTGTGAGAAATATGAAGAGTTCTTTGCTTCGTTAACTTCTGGATATAAAGGATCAAAGCCTGCAGAAACATCAGATGATAACATCTTTGTATTTTCCATAGCTTTTCTTGCATCTAAGAATGAGCACTTACCTGCTGTTTTTTCAACAAGTTCAGCGACAACATTTTCAAAGAAATTAGATTGAGCACCTGTTGCGCCAATTGAACCAACTTCTTCTTTATCAACTAAGATAGCACATGATGTGAATTCTGGTTGTTTATCTAAATCGACAACTGCCATTAATGAAGTATATGCACATACTCTATCGTCTTGGCCATATCCTGCGACCATTGATCTATCAAGACCATAATCTCTAGCAGGTCCTGCTGGAACAATTTCAAGTTCTGCAGATAAGAAATCTTCTTCTTCAACACCATATGTTTCTTTGAAGAAAGCTAAGATAGTTTCTTTAACTGAATCTTTGCCATCTTTTTCAGTTGGAATTGATCCAAGTGATAAATCTAATTTTTCGCCTTCAATAACAGAAGCAGCTGTTTTGCTCATTTGGTTTGCAGATAAGTGAATTAATAAATCTGTAATACCTAAGACTGGATCTAATGGATTTTCACCAACATGAACTTCAACTGATGTACCATCTTTCTTGATAATTACACCATGTAAAGCAAGTGGGATAGTAACATATTGATATTTCTTAATACCACCATAGTAGTGTGTATCAAAATATGCTTGTTCTGTTGATTCGTATAATGGATTTTGTTTGACATCAATACGTGGTGAATCGATGTGAGCGCCTAAAACTCTTAAACCATCAACTACTGGGCGAGTACCGACAATGAATGCTGCTACGTTTTTGTTTTTGTTTGTAACATAAACTTTGTCGCCTGCCTTAAGTGTTTTAACATCTTTTAATGCTTTAAAACCTTTTGCTTCTAAAATTTTAACTGCTTCTCTAACTGCAAGTCTTTCTGTTTTAGCTTCAGATAAGAATGCTTTGTAGCCTTCTGAGAAGTCCATGACGATTTTTTTATCTTCGTCTGTATATTTCTTCCATGCGTTTTTATTGTACATAGATTTCTCCTTTCAAATATTGAAAATATTATACACTTTTACTATAGTAAAACAAAGTGATTTTGTTATAAAAAAGGTGGTTTTTGATACCACCTTAGTTTTATATAGCTGATTTAGATGCTTTAGCTTTTCTCTTCTCATCTCTACGTTTCATTTTATGATATTTTTTTAGGAGAGTTTTCTTAGACATGTGGAGAGAACATCCTTCTAAATCAATAGGAGTTTTAGTTACTATATGGTAAATAAAATATCCAAGCACGCCTAGTAATAACGCAAATGTTATTACTATCATAATAATTGCCATAACCATAACTAATCTCCTTTCTATAAAAATTATAAGCTTTCGATAATTTCTTCTTTAGCTTTTTCTAATTCTCTTTCTTGAGCTGTTTTCTTCTTGTTATAGAAATAAGCAAGAACATAAACACCAATAATAAGAGGTAAAGTAATTGCTAAGCTCCATACATAGTCAACTGTAACGTAAACTAATGCACCCATGACATAGCCTGAGCCTAACCAGAAACAAATTGTTTTCCAAAGTGTTCCTTTTTTTAGTTCACCCTTAGCAGCACCAATAGCGGCAAAGCAAGGAATTGTAAATAATGAGAATGTAATGAATCCGAAGAATCCACCAAGAGTAATACCTGAAGCTTGAACGAATGCTTCAATATCACCACTTGCAAGAACAGAGATTGTACCTGGAACGACTTCCTTAGCAACTAAACCTGTTAATGTAGCAACTGTATATGCCCAACCTTCTGCAGTTTGTGCACCAAAGCCAACTGGAGTAAAGATGTATGAAACAACATAACCAACTTGACCTAAAACTGAATTGTGGTAAGCTTCTAATGCATTTTCTTCAAATGCTGCTTCTTTAATCCAGCCTTGTGTAAATGATAAGTGTGTAAATAACCAAATGAGTAAAGCAGCAATAACAATAATTGTAGCAGCTTTTTCTACATAATGTTTAATCTTGTCCCAAAGGTGAATTGCTGTAGCCTTTGGTGATGGGAAATGGTAAGAAGGAAGTTCCATAATGAATGGTGGAACTTTTTCTCTAAGTGTTGTCCAGTGCATTAAGATTACTGCAAGAACTGCAACAAACATACCACCTACATAGAATCCGTATGAAACTGCAACAGCATTTAAACCAAAGTTAATAGCAAGAACACCAGCAATAGCAGATAACATTTCTGCTTTAGCACCACATGTAAAGAATGGAATAACTCTAATTGTAGAAATTCTTTCATTATCTGTGTTTAAAGTTCTTGTATTGATCATAGCAGGAACTGAACATCCAAAGCCCATAATCATAGGAATTAATGCTCTACCAGATAATCCCATTTTTCTAAAGATTCTATCAAAGATAAATGCAACACGAGCCATATATCCACAGTCTTCAAGAATTGAGAAGAATAAGAATAATACAGCAATTTGAGGTAAGAAACCAATAACTGCAAATACACCATCTGCAAAGATTGTATTTACAAATCCAGGGAACCAATCCCATCCTGGTACCTCTTTTAAAGGTTCAACCCAAGAATTGATTGATACCATAATACCGCCCCAAGCGACATCTTCTGTAAAATCACCTACTCCGTTAAATGCATTAACGAAATTTGCTAAGATAACACCTGGAGAATTAATACCTTCTTCAGTCCAAATTAAGCCTTCAAACATTGTGCCTGCAAATGAAGCATGTTCGAATTCTACACCAAACCATCTATTTAAGAAGAATAAATCTTCTGAGAAAGTTAATGCGAATACTACAAGTAATACTAAGAAGAACAATGGTAAACCAAGCCATCTATGAGTTAAAATTTTATCAATTTTATCTGATCCTGTTAGTTTAGCTTTTTGAGCTCTTCTTGATGCTGAATCATAGATTGAGACTTCTTTAGTAATAAAATTATATCTACCATCTGCGGATAATTCATCAAATGGTTTTTTATGATCTTCATATTTATTTAATACTTCTTTTACTAAATCTTCATGAATTTTTAATTCAATTTCATCTTTTTCAAGAGCTTTAACTGCATGGAACATTGGATTTTCAACGCCTGCTTTTTCATAAATCTTAGTAGCGCCTTTGACCATTTCACCTGATTCATTTTCAAGAACAGTTTTACCTTTTCTTTCTCCATGAGCAGTTGCAATAGCATATTGCATTAAGTCTTCTAAGCCTTTATCTCTAGACGCTGAGATAGGAACTACTTGAACACCTAATTTTCTTTCAATAGCTTCTGTATCAATTTTATCACCTCTTTTTTCAATGATATCCATCATATTTAAAGCGATGATTACTGGTACATCCATTTCAAGTAATTGTGTAGTTAAATATAAGTTTCTTTCAAGGTTAGATGCATCAACGATATTGATGATACAATCTGGTTTTTCATCTAAAATGAAGTTTCTTGAAATAACTTCTTCTGGTGTATATGGAGATAAAGAATAAATACCAGGTAAGTCGACAATTTCGACTTCTTCAACACCTTTTTTCTTATAGACACCTTTTCTTTGTTCAACAGTAACACCTGGCCAGTTGCCAACATAAGCATTAGAACCTGTTAATGCGTTGAACAATGTTGTCTTACCTGAGTTAGGATTACCTGCTAATGCAAATCTTTTCATTAGTCTCCCTCCTTCATTTCAAGTTCAATTGTTTCGGCTTCACTTTTTCTTAAAGATAATTCATATCCTCTTAAAGTGACTTCAATTGGATCTCCTAGTGGAGCGACTTTTCTTAAATATACTTCAGTACCTGTTGTTAAGCCCATATCAAGCATTCTACGTCTGATACGTCCTTCACCTTTAATAGAAGTTATGATTCCAGTCTCCCCGACTTTAAAATTATTTAATGTCTTTTTCATTTAATAACTCCTCTAAATTAAGTTAGTTATCGCTAACTTGCATAATTAATATATTCTTTAATAAGTATTAAATCAATAAAAAAATTGTAAATAT
>DEWM01000050.1:7540-15858 GCA_002363635.1 Caryophanales bacterium UBA3210
CCTACTTTTTGAACAATTTTGAAAGTAATCCTTTTTTCTCATATTTCTCTTTAGAAATTAACGAAGCACAATAACCATCTTTACTGATGCTTTCAATTAATTCATCAACATTAATATTGTCCTCAGAGATAATAATTGTTTGATTTTTTGAATGAGATGAAGATACTTTTTTTACTCCATTAACCTTTCTTGCAAGGTCATTAACGTGAGCTTCACACATACCACATTTCATTCCATCTACTGATAAAATAATCTTTTCCATAAAAAAATCCTCTAGTTAGCGATAACTAACTATAAGGATTATAATTTGTTTTTTTTAATTAATCAAGTTTATTTAAAAGTGCCTTACACATAGTAATTACAGCATCGTGGTAATTATCTTTTTGATCTACAGTACCTTCTATTAAGAAACGAACTGTTAAAGTATAAAATGCACCAGATATACCAGTTAAAACTAAATCATAATTAGGTAAATCTTTAAATAAATGATATAAAAGAAATTTAAAATTTTGCTCAAATTTAATCGCGAAACGATTAGAAAGATCTTTAACCATAAAGAAATAGAAATATCTTCTATTCTCAAAAGTAGATTCAATATATTTTCTTACTGTATTTTCGAATGACTCATTATCTATTTCATCATTTAAAGAAGAATATAGTTTATTAAAAGCATTATGCGCGCCAATAGTTTGCATATCTTCATAGACTTCAGAAACATTCTTGTAGTATGAATAGAATGTAGTTCTAGATAAATTTGCACGTGCACAAAGTTCAGTTACCCCAATATTTAAGAATGATTCACCTTCATCAAGTAAATCAAATAAAGTATTAGCAAAAACAATTTGACTCTTTGTAAAATTTAATTCTTTATCGACATATTTTTCGTATGGATTATTTATCATTATCTGTCTCCCTCTTCTTATTGATAATGTCCCAAGGAGTAATAATACCTAATAAAGGTTCATTCTTTAGTCCGCTTTGAGTAACAAATATCATATAAATTTTATCTTTAGATTTTTTATTTGCCAAAAGATTTGTAATTTCATCAATTGGAGTTTTTAATCTCTCAAAGATAAATTTTTCACCTTTTTGGAAATTTAAATCAATTAAGAATTTATAATCCTTAATCTTTTCTTCTTTCCTTAATTCAATTTCGCCTTTTTTATACGCTAAAGTTAATAAGGCATTATTTGAAAATATTCCCGCGACACAATTTTCATCATCTAAAATAGGTACATGAGAATATGATTTTTCATACATTGTTTTGATAACTTCAACTAATGGGGTATCAAATCTAGCAAAATATAAAGCATTAAGTGGAATCATAACATCACTTGCTTGTAAAGGATCTTTAACTATCGCAATCTCTTTACGTAGAAATTCGATTGAATCTTCACTAACTTCAAATAAGTTATCGACATTTCTATGAGCAAGGTTGTTTCTAAGTATTCTTAAAATATCAAGAGTATCCGCACGTTCTCTAGCACCATCAAGAGGACTTTTCTCCAAAAAATGATAATGCTCTTTAATAGGAGATTCAGCATATGGATAGGTTCTTGCTAAATAACTTTCTAATTCTTTATAAAGATTTAAAAATATTTGGTTGTTTGACTTCATCATTTGTTGAGCCATAATGAGTGAAGATTACAATATGCTAACGCATCAAGAACTTCATCATCATCGGCAATATAGAATTTTGCTTCTGGAGCATCGCCTGGTTTAAGGTCTACTCGTTGATGAGATTTCTTAGTATCAAGAATAATGAATTCAATATAATGATTATCTAGCATTGGATGAGCAACTTCTCCAACTTTAACTGTAACAACGTTGCCGTCTCTTACAATTACAGGTCGATGCTTTTCAACTGCTGCTTCTGCTGTATTTGGTTTAAGTTCAACCATATCTTTATTACAGCAAACAATATTAGGGTTAGAGGAGGATTTAATTACTTCGACAATCTTGCCGCAGCTTAAACATTTAAAATATTTATTCATAGTGTTATTTCTCCTTTACACTTTGTAATTATTTTAACATCAAAGTAATAAAGTGTAAACTAGACAAATATATCATTTATTGTAAAGAATTATATTTATTGCATAAAAAAAGGCACCACGAATGGTGCCATTATTATCTCTAATTAGATATTTAATAATCTTAAAATGTGTTTGCTTAAAATCATTAAGATGATGTCTAAGATCCAGATGATGTTCCATCCAAGGAATAAACGAAGTAATGCTGCAACGATTTTTCCTTCTGAGAATCTTGTAGCGACACCTAAAATCCATGATGTAACTGGGATGATTGCAAGAATAACACTTACGAGATAGTTAAGACCAAAGTAGTCTCCGCCCTTGCTTTTTGCCATTATTAATGTCTCCTTTCTTTTTTCTTAAATTATAGCACAAACTTATTGTTTGTAACTCACTTTTTTATAAATAAATTAAACTAATTGTTTATTTTGTAGTTATATAAGGTTCTCCACCTAATAAAAGAATCATTTTTACTGCAAGAGGAGAATAATCATCTGCGATAACTTTTAGATTTTTATCAAGCATTCCTCTACCTAAAACCTTAATGTATGTAACCTTCTTGTAGCCTGGAATTCTTTCTTTAATCGCCTTTAAATCAACTACTTCTCCGTTTTCAAAATATTTTGCAAGTACATCAATATTAATAATTGCTTTTTTAGTAGGATTTTGTTTTACATCTACATAACGAAGTTTTCTTTCAGCAGTATTATCAGAAACAAGTTTATTAGCTTCAGAAGCTTCAACTTTCTTAACTACTTTAATTTTTTCTTCTCTTACAACTTTCTTTTCTTCTACTGGTTTAGGATTTTTAACTTCATAAGCCTTGATTAAGCCTCTTTCAATTAATGGCTCATTTTCTTCAAAAGGATAATCTAAAGCATAGTTATGATTAATAACTTCACCTTCTTCAACTTTAAGTTCAGTCATTAATTTATTAATTAATTCTAATGAATATTTTAATTTTCTATCTGTCTTAATTCTAATTAATGTTGGAGTATCTTCTTTCTTAGATGAAACATCTTCAACATGATATTTAGAATCTTGGAGTTTAGGATCCATATTTAAATATAAGCATAATGTTTTACCTCTTACTTCAAGTAACGCAAGTGGTACTCTACCTCTTTTAAATGATTCATGTCCCCAAGAAATTCTTGAAGAAATCTTTTCATAACTAAGTAAAGCTTTCTTAATTTCTGAATAGTAAGATTTAGTAGAAGATTCTGCTTGAATAATTTTTGCAGTAAAGGATTTTCTATATCTATAGCCAAAAGGTGCTACATCAATATTTGGATGTTCTGAAAGAGGAGTATTTAAAGAAACTTCTACTTTATTTTCTTTTACTAATCCTCTTTCAATTAAATGTTCTAAAGTATCAACTTTAAAATCTTTCGCATAATCTAAATTAGTAATTTCTTTTTCTTCTAAACCATATTCTTTCATTACGTCACGGATTAAATCTTTTGCGTATTCAACTTTACGGTCTGATTTAATTCTAAATAATGAAGGAGTATCTTCTTTTTTAGAAGAAACATCTTCTACTAAATATTTAGTACCTTCATATTTTTTAGGATCAAGAGCAAGATATAAACATAATGTCTTACCTCTTACCTGTAAGATTGCTAAAGTCTTTCTTCCTGACTTAAATGTTTCATGTTTCCAAGAAAGTCTATTTTTAACATCAAAGCTCATTAAACAATTTTTAACATCTGAATAATAACCTTTTAATGTTCTATCACCAAGAATCAATTTAGCTTCTAAAGATTTGTTATATCTAATTTGAAATTTCTTATTTGTCTTTTCATCATAAATGACAACTTTTTCTTCTACTTCTTCATCATCTTTATCTTCTTCAACTACTTCGACAACTTTTTCTTCTTCGACAAGTGTAGGTTCTTTTTTTATTTCATCATTAACAATAGAATCTAAAGAAACAACTTCTTCATCATATCTCACTACTGGTTCTTCTTTTACTTCCTTAACTTCTTCTATTTTATTAAGTTCTTGTTCTCTTCTTTTCTTTGCTCTTTCTTGTCTTGCTAATTTTTTAGTGTATTTATTTTGTTCAACTAAGTTATCACTATTTTTAACTTCTTCAACTTTATTCTTTTTGTTTTTAAAATGATTAATAACAAAAAATACAACTAACGCTGCAAGAAAAACAGAAGCTATTATAATAGTAATTAATGTCTGTTGGTCCATAATTATTCCTCCCCGATATAAAATGTAATTAAAAAATAAATCCAATTTCTTTGGCATATTATAATCGCATCTATATGTCTATGTTACATATTATAAAATATAGTTTCTTACTTTTCTACAAAAAATGGACCAAAAATAGGTCCATTTTCTTCATCACTTATTTAAATATAATTTTTTTTAATACTTTATAAGTTTCCGGTAAACCTTCAGGAGAATAACCTATTAAATATTTATTTAAATATAATCTATTTTTTAATTTTTCATCCTTAAGTTTTTCATAACCTTTATTTAAAATTTCAGCATTCTCATTCATATATAAAGTCGTATGAAATTTATAATTTAAATCTAATTCATGATAAGAAATATGATATTTCTCATTTAATAATTTATTAAGACTTTGACTTATATATTTAATATAGTCATTTTCATAATATCTAATCCAAAGAATTCCTTTGTCAACTTCAATTCCTTTAACATCTATATAAAATGGTTTCAATGTTTTATAAAATGACTCAACATCTTTAATGATTAAATCTTCTTGACCTTCAGGTAACTTACAAGAAATCTTTAAAGAAATATGATATGGAAGGCCATTAGTTCCATAATGAAAAGATAATGATTTTTCAATCTGACTCACTTTCTTTTTCAAATCTTTATAATAATCATCTACATCTATTGCTAACCATAAATACATATATGTTCTCCATTAAAATTAATCTTGGAATAAAGGTGTAACGTGCATATCTAGTGCACCTCCATTAACTAATTATTATATATTTTTATATTCAACTTCATTATACCAAATGTTATATAGAAGTTTAAAAGTTCTTAGTATCAATTGATATCTATAATTTAAAATAAATATCAAAAAAAGAGTTCTTCACGAACTCCTTGAATGTATTTAGTCAAATAGTGGTGTAGATAAATATCTATCCCCGTTATCTGGTAATAAGACTACAACAGTTTTGCCTTTATTTTCTTCTCTAGAAGCAACTTCAATACCCGCTTTAAGAGCAGCACCAGAAGAAATACCTGCAGAAACACCTTCAAGTAATCTTAATTCTTTACCATAAGCAAAAGCATCTTCATTAGTAATAGTAATAATTTCATCATAAATTGATGTATTTAAAGCTTTAGGAACAAATCCTGCGCCGATACCTTGAATTTTATGAGGCCCTGCTACTCCTTTAGATAAAACAGGAGAAGAAGCAGGTTCTACTGCTACTACTTTAATATTAGGATTCTTCTTCTTTAAATATTCTCCTGTACCAGAAATAGTTCCGCCAGTTCCAACACTAGATACAAAAATATCAACTTGTCCATCTGTATCTTCCCAGATTTCTGGGCCTGTTGTTAAAAAATGAGCTTTAGGATTTGAAAGATTACTGAACTGTTCAGGAATAAAAGAATTTTTAATTTCTTTAGCAAGTTCTTCAGCTTTTTCAATAGCACCTTTCATACCTTTAGAGCCTTCTGTTAAGACAAGTTCTGCACCGTATGCTTTAATTAAGTTTCTTCTTTCAATAGACATTGAATCAGGCATAACAATAATGACACGGTAACCTCTTTGTACACCGACGATAGTTAAACCAATACCAGTATTTCCAGAAGTAGGTTCAATAATAGTTGAACCTTTAACTAATTTGCCTTCATTTTCAGCATCATTAATCATTTGTAAAGCGACTCTTTCTTTTGTAGAGCCAGCAGGATTTAAGCCTTCAATTTTAACGATTAATTTTGCTTTTAAATTATATTTCTTTTCAATAGATTTAGTTTCTAGAAGTGGAGTTTTTCCAATTAATTCTGTAATGTTATTAAAAATTCTCATTTTATCTCCTTTAGTTAGATTATTTTATTTCATTAATTTAAGACCAGATTTCCAAGCATCTCCTACTTTTTCAGTTAATTTAACATACGCTCTATTAGCTGCGTCAAAAGCAATAGGTTGTAATTTTTCTAGATCAATTTTGCCATCTGTTAAGACACTGTCATCTACTAAGACATTAACAATTTCTAATTTCATAATGCATGTATCAGTATTAAATTCTTTGATTTTACATTCAATAGTCATTGGTAATTCTTTAATGATAGGAGCATTGACGTGAGGAGCTTTTTCAAAATGCCAACCAGACTTTTTCATTTTATCAGCATCTTTATTTCCTGTTGCAATACCTACATAGTCACATGCAGCAACTTCTTTAGCAGTACCAGGAGAAATAGTTAAACATCCCTGTTTTAATGCACTAACAATAGTTTTATGTGTAGGAGTAAGACAAACTGAAATCTCATTTTCTTCAGAAATACCTCCCCAAGCTGCATTCATTGCCCAGACATTTCCTTCTAAGTCATAACTTGCCAAGATTAATACAGGCTGAGGATATAAAATAGCTTTAACTCCGAATTCTTTTCTCATATAAATTTTCCTTTCTTCTTTATAAAAATAAAGAGATGATCTTTTGATCACCTCTTATTTTATCTCAATTTTATTCGCCAAGTAAATCTTTACTAATAGCCGCAGCAGCTTTTTTACCTGCACCCATAGCAAGAATAACAGTAGCAGCACCAGTGACTGCGTCACCACCTGCATAGATGTGTTTTAAAGATGTTTGACCATTTTCATCTGCAATAATACAGCCATGAGGATTTGTTTCAAGTCCTTCTGTAGTTGATTTGATTAATGGGTTTGGTGAAGTACCAAGAGCCATAATTACTACATCAGCATCAATTACGTGTTCTGAGCCTTTTACTTCAACTGGTCTTCTTCTACCAGAAGCATCAGCTTCTCCAAGTTCCATAGAGATAACTTCAATGCCATTAACATTACCTTTATCATCTCCAAGGATTTGAGTTGGATTTGTTAAGAAATCAAAGATGATTCCTTCTTCCATTGCGTGTTCAACTTCTTCTTTTCTAGCAGGAAGTTCTGCTTCAGTTCTTCTATATACGATATGAACTTCTGCTCCAAGTCTTCTAGCACATCTTGCTGCGTCCATAGCAACGTTACCGCCGCCAACGACAATTGCTTTCTTACCTTTTTCAATTGGAGTATCTGTCTTACCTGTATAAGCTTTCATTAAGTTAATTCTAGTTAAGAATTCGTTAGCGCTAAAGACACCTTTTAATCCTTCACCAGGAATATTCATAAATCTTGGTAAACCAGCACCTGAACCAATGTAGATAGCTTCATAACCATCTTCAAATAATTCATCGATAGTTAATGTCTTACCAATAACAATATTAGTTTCTACATCAACACCAAGAGCTTTTAAGTTATCAATTTCTTTTTGAACAATTGATTTTGGAAGTCTAAATTCAGGAATACCATAAACTAAGACGCCACCTGCTGTATGTAAAGCTTCAAAAATAGAAACTTTAAATCCTTTTTTAGCAAGATCACCAGCACATGTAAGACCAGAAGGTCCTGAACCAATAACTGCAACTTTATGACCGTTTGAAGCAGGAACTTCAACTTTAGTCTTTACGTTAGCGTTATGATAATCTGCAACAAATCTTTCAAGTCTACCAATACCAACTGGTTCTTTCTTCATTCTAAGTAATGTACATTTTGATTCACACTGAGTTTCCTGAGGGCAAACTCTACCACATACTGCAGGTAAAGATGAAGATTCACTAATTACTTTATATGCTTCTTCTAAACCTTCAGGAGTACCTTCTTTAACATGCTGAATGAATTCAGGAATGTTAATATGAACAGGACAACCTGATACACATGGTTTATTAACGCAGTGCATACATCTTAATGCTTCATCTTGAGCAATTTCTAATGTATAGCCTAATGTAACTTCTTTAAAGTTAGTAGCGCGAACGTCTGCTTCTTGAGTAGGCATTGGATTTTTCTTTGGATTAGTATTTAATTTAACTGCCATACTACTTTGCCTCCTTTTTGAATAAGTTACATGCTTCTTCATGTGCATGTCTTTCAAAATCAAAGTATTGTCTACTTCTTGCCATAGCTTCGTCAAAGTCAACTTCATAGCCATCGAAATCTGGGCCATCGACACAAGCAAACTTCATAGTTCTCTTACCATCTTTGTCTACTAATGATAAACGGCACCCACCACACATACC
>DEWM01000050.1:15909-46290 GCA_002363635.1 Caryophanales bacterium UBA3210
CCTGTACCATCAATCATAATTGGGTTCATTGATACTGTGACTGGAATATTATAAGGACGAGCAGTTGCAACAACAAACTTCATCATAATTAATGGACCAATAGTAATGATTTCATCAAATTTTTCTCCTGCTTCAAGTAATCTCTTTAGAGGTACTGTGACAGGGCCTTTTTCTCCATATGATTCATCATCAGTTGTTAAATAGAAATGATCTGAGAATGATTTAAATTCATCTTCTAAAATAACTAAGTCTTTATTTCTAAAACCGATGATAGATGTAACTTCTGCACCTAATTTATGGAATTCTTCTGCTACTGGCATAGCAATTGCACAACCAACACCACCACCAATAATACAGACTTTCTTAACTCCATCAGTCTTTGTTGCTTTACCTAAAGGACCGACAAAGTCGTGTAAACAATCACCTTCATTAAAGTGATTGAGTTTTTCTGTTGTTCCACCAACAACTTGGAAAATGATTTTAACAGTGCCTTCTTCTTTATTTGTTCCAGCAACTGTTAAAGGAATTCTCTCTCCTTCTTCACTAACACGAAGAATAATGAATTGACCTGGTAATGCTTTTTTAGCAATTAACGGATCATAGATATCCATCATTGTGACTGTAGGATTGAGTACCTTTTTATGAACAATTTCATATTTATTCATGGATATTATCCCCCTTCTCATTAATAAAATTAATGACTATCTGTTAACATTATACACTAAATGTCTACAGTTGGAAGATACATAATTTGTTATAATGGTCAAAATTTCTATCAGTTAAGCGCTATTATAAAACGGATGCATATTTTTATCTTTAAAGATTTCCTAATAAATAGATAATAGTTAGGCTCGGAGGTAACAAGTCTATAAATTATGAAAAATTTATACGTTTTAAGAAAAAGTAGGAATTTAACACTACAAAAACTTGCAGATAAACTAGGAGTTACTGCACAAACAATTTCTAACTGGGAAAATGGATTCAATGAACCTAACATTGATAAACTTATTGAAATTGCCAATTATTTTAATGTTTCAGTAGATTATTTAATCGCAAATAAGTTTAATCCATTAAAAGAATTATATACTAGACTTAAATCATTAGATGAAAAAAGTTATGCTAAAATCATCCAATTAATATTTGAAAAAATGCTGTAAGCCATTATTTTGACTTACAACATTTTTATTAAGCAATCCAAGCTTTGTATGTTGTTACATCATTAACAACATCGCCATCAATTTGTAAACCACATGGTCTATCAAATGTGACTTCAATTTCTCTACCTTGTTTAATGAAGCAATGCTTCTTATCTTTAACATGAGTACCTTTAAATAATTTTGGGAACATTAATAATGTACCGAGTTTTCCTCTACCATGAATTGAAACGAAAGTAAGTAAACCACTTGCTCTATCTTGAGAAGGAGCAATCATCATACCGCCTCCATAATATTTTCCATTCATTGCAGAAGCTAAATATGCTTTTTTGATATTAAATTCAACTCCATCAACTTTGACTTTTGCAACTCTAGGAAGATATGAATGTAATAATAAATCGACAGTAATTTTTCCGTAATCAATAGATGTTTCTCCAGCAGCTTTTTTGTTTTCTGCAACAACACAACAATCTCCATCAATACCAAAACCAATACCATTAACAAAACGATATGTTCTACCGTTTACAAATACTTTTGGTAAATGATTAATGTAATCATTTAATTTTACTAAATGAGTATTTGGATCTTGAGCGCTCTTAACATCATTTAAGAAGTCATTACCAGTTCCTGCAGGGTATAAATATACTGGTATATCAAGTTTTAAATCACCAAGTCTATTAACGAAATTATTAAGAGTTCCGTCACCACCAAGGAGGATTAATAAATCAGATTCACTAGCGTTATTTAAAAAATCAATAACATCTACATCAACTACACTAATTTCTTTAATATCTCCAATTTTTGTGTTGAGGAATTCAAGAGCAATTTTTGCTTCTTCTTCACCTTTTCCTCCATTTGCAAGGCGGTTATATAGTAAATAATTCATAATTAATTCTCCTTTCTTACTAAATCTTCAATTATTTTATTTCTACATATTTCAGATAATTCTACAGTATTCATATTCTCAAATTGCTTTGGATAAATAACATCAAGAATATTTACGTAAATTGTTGTATGTTTAAATGGTGTATTTTTATGTACTAAATTCGTATTTTTTATAGAACAAACAACTACTGGGCAATTCGCTTTATAGGCTATTTTGAATGAACCAGGATGGAAAGGAAGCATAATTTCTTTCGTCTTATTTCTAGTTCCTTCTGGAGAAATACCAATAGGTACATCATATCGATTTATAAAATCAACCGCTTTATTAATTGCTTCCAATCCTTTTTTAGGGTTTTCCCTATTAATTGGAATATATCCTGCCCTTTCAACGAAAGGTCCTGCAATTGGCAATTTCATATTTTGAGGTTTAGATATAAAGATAATTGGACGATATTTTTTAGGTAAAATATCTAAAAGTGCCATCTGGTCAAAATTAGAAATGTGATTATTAATTAAAATAAATTTTCTACTCTCAGGTAATTTCTCTAGTCCATTAACTTTAACTCTAGTATTTAATAAATGAATAGTAGTAGAAGAAACATTTCTAATAATTGATGCATAGAAAGGATGAGGTTTATCAATACCCTTCTTATTCCCAATTTTAAGAATGCTTCCCCAAATAATTAAGATAATTAAAGTTAGTATATAAAGAACTACATAAAGCGCTGGAATTAAGAATAATCCTATCCAGAAAAAATACCATTTTGTATAGGCACAAATAAGGTAAGTAATACCTGACGCCCCACATAAGCTTAATATTAATAAAATTATTTCTAAACTAACCATATATTACACTTAACATTTTATTGTAAAATGTCCAACTTTTCAATATGTAAACTGTATTTATTATAATCCTTATTTATATATTATTGCCTAAATCGGTTGGTTTTTTTATTTAAGGTTTTATAATAATTAATAGAAAGAAGAACATTATGCAAGTTATAAGACAACATTTCTCAAGATTTATTACCGCTACTATATTATTTTTAATAGGATTAATTTGCTTTTTCTCTGGGATTATATTAGTAATTGATACAAGCGAAACTATCTATACAGTTAATGCTTTATTATTATTCGTAGGAGTACCGATTATTTTAGTCTCATCTTTTGTTATACTTGCTTCTTTATTAAACTCATTCATTACTACTAACGAACAAAGTTTTGCAGGGGCTACAATCGGTGCAGGGGCCGCATTAGGTGCTGGTATCTTTATTGTTGCAGACAAGAATGCTGGTTCTTTAATTTTATCATTCGTTGATTACCTCCCTTACTTTGTTATCGTTGAAGGTTTAATCTTATTATTTGATTCAGCATTTAATTATGTCTATGGATATAGAATTAAAAGAAATAAACCTGCTCTATATACAGTCATTAGTGAAGTAGCAGTATCAGTTATAGCTTTAACGCTTGGCTTCTTATCCTTATATTATTTAGACGAAGAGGTTCAACTCATTATATTTGGAATTGTCCTAATGCTATATGCAATTTTCGTAATCTTACAATGTTATTCCATTGTTCCTTCTTCATCTATAATTACTCAAGCATCTACTCCTAAAGATGTTGTTGAGGAAGTCGAAGAAGTTGAAGAAATTGAAGAAGATGAATAGTTACCAAATAGGTAACTTTTTTCTTTTTTATCAAAAAAAATAAATATTAACAAATGTAAAATAAACAAAAACAATCAAACTTCATTAATATTCATTTAAAAGTTTATTGTGACACTTTTAGAAAATACGTATCAAAAAACCGTTTACATTCGCATAATCTATGATACTATTGCTATTTTTTTACTTATTTATGAGCAAATATTAAACAAATATTTTATAATTGTATCGAAAAGGAGGTTCATTAATATGAACATAAACTTATTAGCATCGTCTAATATTGGTGAAGCTTTAGCTCTTGGTCTTGCTCCAGATGCAAAACTTTGGACTAACATTGCTAAAACTATCATCTTCATTCTTTTAGGCTTTATCTTCACTAAGAAAAAGTGGCTTCCAGAAAATACTGGAAAAATCTTAACAAGATTTGTTATGGCTATCTGTTTACCATGTCTTGCTTTCTGTGCATTCATGTCAAACTTCACTATCGATGGCGCTATCGATACAGTCGTTAACTTAATCTTAGGCTTTGTACTTTATGTCGCATTTATTTTCATTGGTAAATTAATCTTCATTTGGGTCAAAGATAAAAAAAGAAGAACAGTACTTTCTGTCTTATTTGCTTTCGGTTCAACAACATTCTTTGCATACCCATTAATTACTTCAATTTATGGTTCACAAGCAGGTAACAACTTCAACGTTATGAACATTGCTTACCGTGTATTCTTATATTCATATGCATACATCGCAATCGCTTCATTACAAGAAACATCTGGAGAAGATGGTGCTACTGCTACTAAAACAGATTTAAAATCAATCTTAAAGAAAGTTTTCTTAAACCCAATTGTTATTGCTACATTTGCAGGTTTATTCTTATGGTTACTCCAAGCAATTCCTGGATCAGCTACAGTTAGAACAGACTGGTTAAATCCAAAAGATATCCCTGCAGAACAAATTAAATATGTTGCTTTCTGGAGATTTGACGTAACATTACCTTGGATTTACCAAGCTGCTAATACTCTTGGCGGTTTATCATCAACTATTATTTTAGTTGCTATTGGTTGTACATTAGGTTCACAAAACTTCAAAGAAGCTATCACAGACAAATATGCATGGATTTGGACTGGCTTAAAAGTCATCGTTGCTCCACTCATTGTCTTAGCATTATTATTCATCATCCAAGCTATCTCTAACGGTGCAGGCTTGGCACTCAACGATGCTGGTGTTTCAAAAATCATTTCTATGAATACAGTCAACTCTGCTGTATTAACATGGATGGTCTCACCTGCTACAGTTGCTGTTGGTTACTGTATTGCTTATGACCAAGAAAAACAAATGGCATCACACATCTCATTAATTGGTACTCTTGGTGCAGTTGTCGGCGTAATCCTTTGGGTTATCGTCTTAACTATTATCGGTGCAACTGGATTCTTCGCAGCATAATAATAGAAAGGAATTAAATTAATATGTCAAAAATGAAAATTGTTTGTTTCGGTGTAAGAGATTATGAAGTCCCTACATTTGAAAAACTCGCTAAACAATATGATTATGAATTAGTCTTACGTCCTGAATATTTAAGTGATTCTTGCATTGAACTTGCAGATGGATTTGAAGGTGTCATGGTTAGAGGTAACTGTGCTATCTCAAAAGAAAACTACAAGAGACTAGCAGAAAAAGGTTTAAAATATTACGTCACAAGAACTGCTGGTTATGATCATGTTAATGTTCCAGTTTTAAAAGAACTCGGCATTAAAACAGCTTTCGTTCCTGGTTATTCACCAAATGCTATTTCTGAACTTGCTGTTTCTTTAGCAATGTCATTATTAAGACATACTCAATATGATGGAGAAAGAACTGGTAGATTATTAGACTTCACTGTTTCTGATAAAATGTTCTCTAAAGAAATTAGACAATGTACAGTCGGTGTTATCGGATGTGGAAGAATCGGAAGAACTACATGTGGTTTATTCCATGGCTTAGGTGCAAAAGTTATCGGCTACGATAAATTCCCAGGCCAAGATTCAGAAATCTTAAAATATGTCGATTTAGATACATTACTCGCTCAATCTGATGTTATCGTATGTCACGCAGCATACTTTGCAGGACAAAACGACAATATGATTGGCGCAAATGAAATTGCTAAAATGAAAGATGGAGTTGTCTTTGTTAACGTTGCTCGTGGTGAACTTGTTGATGCTAAAGCAATGGTAGAAGCAGTTAAATCAGGTAAAGTCGAAGGCTTTGCAGCAGACGTTTTACGTGGAGAAAAAGCTGTCTTCAATCACAAATTTAATTCTATTGATGAAATCCCAGATCCAATCGTTCGCGATATGGTTAAACTCTACCCTTCAACAATCATTACTCCTCATGTAGCATCTGCTACAGAAGGCGCTTTAATTGATATGGTTGAAGTATCATTAAAGAACATTGATGAATTCTTAGCAACAGGCGAATGTAAGAACTCATTAATTAAATAATGAATCTCTATGGACTACCTTCGGGTAGTCTTTTATTATGCAAAAATTATGCAAAAATTTTTGTAGTTATATAATATTATTATGGTACAATAAGTTTGTAGATCCATCTGAGTTAATTTTTATTATACTTATGTTGGACGAATCCTAGGGGTATTCCTAGGGCTTTTTTTATCATAATTTTAATTTCAAATTAAAAGATGCCTTAATTGACATCTTTTATTTTTCCGTACATATTATTTTCAATAGAAATATATTTAGAAATATCAAATGATGACACACCTAATTTGTCATCAATTTTTTCTTTTTCATAATGGAATTTTTCTACTCTCTTTTTAAAGATAAAGCCTTTAGTTTCACTTCCATCTACTACCTTATATTCCATTTCATATTCTTTATGTTTTTCGATAGTAATATGTAAAGATAAATATGCTTCTTTAATATCTAAATCTCTTAGATCAAGGTTAAAAGAGGTACTACCTTCTTTAATTGATTTAGTTTTGACGTTGTCGATAATTTTCTTATTAGTATATGAATTTAAAACTGTTAAATATAGATATTCTTTCTCTCCTAAATCATTAAAGCTAAAATTCAATTTAAATTGATAAATTTTAGAGTAAGGATCATATTTATATTCATTATCAATATCAAGATGAATAGTAGTTTGCCCTATCTTATCATCTTTATTATCTTTAGCACGTTCATAGATTTTAGTTTGAGTTTGTTCAGTTATAACTTCACCTTTATTAACTAAGCAAGAACGAAGTAATGGTAAATCAGTCGCGTTTACTAATTTCTTAATAAATAAATTATATTGAATTAAGATATTATCAATACTTGAAGATGTATCGACAAGTTGAACCATTCCCGCTAAAGAATTAAATAATTTATTATCATGGAGAATCTTCATACATAAATAATCTAAGGCAGATAAATATGTAGGAGTATTACTCATTTTAGGAGTATTAATAACGTTAGATAATCCTTGAGCAATTCTAATAATATAAACTTGCATTGTTTTAACAAACATTGTTGGATGATTATTATTACACTGTTCTACTAAATCTAAATAAATATCTTTAGTATTTTCTTCTCCTAAATATTCTTTAATTATTTCATTCGCGCCATCTATTAAATTAACCATATTTAACACCTTTTAGTCCATTATAGAACAAAAAAACTCCTTAATAAATAAGGAGTCAATGAATAAATATTATCTTTCTTCTCTAAAGTAGCTTTGTCCTAAACTTGAAGGAGGTTGAACTCCTTTCTTACCGACAATTGAAGTAATAATTAAGACTATTACAGTAATTACATATGGAAGAATCTTTAATACTTTCATGGTAACGAAGGATATACCGGATACATATGAAGGTAAAATGAAGAAAAGACCAAAGATAATAGAACCAATAATAGCAAGAGATGGTCTCCAAACTGTAAAGATAACTAACGCTAAAGCTAACCAACCAAAGGCTTGAATTGTTCCTGAGTTTTCCCAAGAGCCTCCAACATAATCCATAACGTAGAAGAGTCCACCAAAACCTGCAATAATTGAACCAATTAAGATTGCACCATATTTGTATTTAGTGACATTGATACCTTGAGCATCTGCTGTAGCAGGGTTTTCTCCAATTGATCTTAAAGATAAACCTACTCTAGTCTTCTTTAAGATAAATGCAGTAATTAATGCAATAACAATACCTAAATAAACTAAAATGCCATGTCCAAAGAATATTTTTCCAAATGCACCTAAAGAATCTGCAAATGGTAAATGATAACGAATAATCTTACTTGCATATGAGAAATAAGATTTATCAATTGTTGACATAAATAAGTCAACTACTCCTCCACCAAAAGTAGTCAATGCTAAACCTGTAACGTTTTGATTACATTTTAAAGTGACAGTTAAGAAAGCGTAAATTAAACCAGCAATTAAAGAAAATAATGCACTGAATAATAATGAAATTAGTACGAGCCCAAACCATGGAGCGCTTAATGGATCAGATGAATACGAACTCATAAAGATGGATACACCAACGCATCCTCCTAAAGTACCAAAACACATAACTCCAGGGATACCTAAATTTAAGTGTCCGCTCTTTTCCATGATGATTTCACCAACACATCCAAAGAGGAAGATTGTTGCAATAGAAATTGCACTAGGTAATATTGTATTAAAGAAAATCATATTACTTGTCCTCCTTTGTTTCTGTAACTAAATTATTTTGTTCTTTCACTTCAATATGAGGAGCTTTCTTTCTAAAGACAACTTTATATGAAACAAAGAATTCTACAGCAATGATTGCAAAATAAACTAAACCAATGGCGATATCAGAAATTGAATCATTAGTAATGTCAAATCTTGTTTGAACTTGAGACATACCTCTGCCTAAGAAAGTGATAATAAATGATGTGCCAACCATTAAGAAAGGATTAAATTTTGCAAGCCATGCTACCATAATTGCAGTAAAGCCCATGTTATTTGCAGTTGTTGTTGAAATAGTATGATCAATAGCACCTGCTAAAAGTAAACCAACTAGTCCACATATAGCACCACTTAAAATTAATGTTCTAATTACAACTTTCTTTACGTTAATACCAACGTATTTTGCAGTATTTTGAGATTCACCGACAACTTCAAGTTCATAACCATGTTTATGATATTTTAAATAGATAAACATAACTACAAGTAAAACAATAGAGACAATAATTGTTAATAAATGATCATTACCAAGTCGAGGTAAATTACCTGCTTGTTGAATATCTAAAGTACCTGAGCCTGAAGTAACTGCAGCAGATAAGAATACTGCAACTAATCCTTCAGCAATATAATTCATCATTAAAGTAAATAAAGATTCATTAGTATCAAAATATGCTTTAAATATTGCAGGAATTACTGCCCAAATAGCACCTGCAAGAATGCTTAAAGGAATCATAACTATAATAATGACTGCATCATTAACTCCTGCTTTTCCCATATAGAACATACACATAATAGAAACAAGTGCTCCAATTAAGATTTGTCCATTAGCGCCTAAGTTCCAGAATTTCATTTTAAATGCCGGAATTAACGCAAGTCCTACAGTAAGAAGTAAAGCTGTTTGTCTAAATGTTAACCATGTCCTTCTTGAAGAACCAAAGCAACCATTAAAGAGTTCTCCAAAGACTACAAAAGGATTAGCGCCTTTCATAATCAGTAATAATAAACAAATAATTAAGATACCAAAAAGAATTGCTCCTCCTCTAAAAAGCCAAGCTTTCCAAGAAGGAATATCAGTTCTTTTAACTACGTGGAATAAAGGTTCTTTATTCTTAAATAATTTATTTGTCATCATCTAAGCCTCCTTCATTCTTCTTAGTCATTAATAAACCAATTTCACGTTTAGTAGTCTTTCTTGCATCTACTAAACCTCTAACTTCTCCGTCCCCAATAACTAAAATTCTATCTGACAATGCAATTAAAACATCAAGGTCTTCCCCAACATAGATAATTGCAGTACCTTTTTTCTTTTGTTCATTTAATAGATTGTAGATTAGATATGAAGAATTAATATCAAGTCCTCTAACAGGATATGCAACCATTAAAACTTTAGGATGAGAAGCAATTTCTCTACCTACTAAAACTTTTTGAACGTTACCACCAGATAATTTTCTAACTGATGTATGAATACTTGGTGTACTTACCCCAAGTTCATTAACGACTTCATTAGCGAGTTCTGTTGGTTTTTTTCTATCTACTAAATGGGATTTGCTCTTACGATAAGAACGAAGCATCATATTATCAACTAAGTCCATGTTACCTACAAGTCCCATTCCAAGTCGATCTTCAGGAACGAAAGATAATCTAACACCTAAATCTCTAATTTGAGCAGGGCTTTTAGATCTTAAATTAACTTCTTTATCAGTCTTTGGGTTAATATAAGTAATTTCACCAGAAGAGCCTTTAATTAAGCCTGCAATAGTTTCTAAAAGTTCTTTTTGTCCAGAGCCAGAAATACCTGCAATACCAAGGATTTCACCACTTCTAGCAGTAAAACTAACATCATGAAGAATTTCTCTACCATCTTCATTCTTACATTCAAGATCCTTAACAATTAATCTATCGACAGGATTAACAGGTTCATCTCTTTTGATGTTAAGTTCAATCTTTTCACCTACCATCATTTCAGTTAATTCTGCTTCATTAGTATTCTTTGTCACAACTGAACCAATGCATTCTCCTTTACGAAGAACTGCGACACGGTCAGAGATTTCCATTACTTCATTAAGTTTATGAGTAATGATGATAATTGATTTACCATCATTTTTCATATTTCTTAAGACATTGAATAATTTATCAATTTCAATAGGAGTTAAAACTGCAGTAGGTTCATCAAGAATTAAAATATCCGCGCCTCTATAAAGAGTTTTGACAATTTCTAGAGTTTGCTTTTCTGATACTGACATATCATAAACTTTTTTATCTAAATCTAAGATAAAACCATATTTATCACAGATTTCTTGGACGATAGGTCTTGCATCTTTAACACTTGCTCTATCAATATATTTAGTTTCTCTATCTTCTTTTTTCTTATAGAAGTTCTTAAAGAAATATGACCACTTTTGTTTCTTAGAAACATTAGATTCAATGCCTAAAACAATATTCTCTAAAGAAGTAAAAACATCAATTAATTTAAAATGTTGATGAATCATTCCAATATGATAAGAGAATGCATCTTTAGGTGAAGCAATGTTTACTTTCTCTCCTTTGACATATATGTTTCCTTCATCAGGATAATAGATGCCTGAAAGCATATTCATCAAAGTAGTTTTACCAGAGCCATTTTCTCCAAGTAACGCTAAAATTTCGCCTTCATAAATATCTAAATTAACATTTTGGTTAGCTTTAACTACTCCAAAAGATTTAGAGATATTTTCAAAAGTAATATTAATATTTTTTGTATTATTCTTTGCTACCATAGTGCCTCCATATAAAAGGTAAAACCCAAGAGAGGATAATCCTCTCCTGGGTATATATAAATTAAATCAAAACTAGAATTTTGTATTTAATAATGAAATACCATCAATCTTTAAATCGAAATATGGAGCAGATCTAAATTCTGATTCAGCGAAGTATGAAACACCATTTACTGTCTTAATAACTTCTGTATCACCTTTGAATTCAGCATCTGTGTTAACATCTGCTAAATATGAAGTAACTGTCTTACCATCAACTGCGAATTTTGAAGTATCAAAGACTTTTAATGTGCCATTCTTTAATGCAGCATGGACTTCATTTAATTTTGCTTCTGTGCCAGAAACAGCAGCTTTAGCACCAAGAGTAGTATTAACAACTGAGCCAACGTATAAAGTATCTCCTAAAGAACCAGTATAATCTGTAGCAATTGTACCGCCATTTAAGATTTTATCGAAGCAATCTTCAAAATATGGCTGCCAGTTAATCTTTGAAGAAATAACATATGTATTTGGGCAGTTTGATTCTGTTGATCCATTATATGTGATATTTGGAACACCTGCTTCTTCACAAGCATTTGGAGCACCCCATGAGTCTGCGTGCTGTGAAATAACTGAGCAACCGTTAGCAATTAATTTTTTTGCAGCATCTTTTTCACTAGCTTCATCATACCATGAACCTGTGAATTGAACTTCCATAGTGACATCATCAACAATTGATTTTGCACCAAGGTAGTATGCTGTATAACCTGAAATAACTTCAGCGTATGTATAAGCGCCAACATAGCCTAATTTATGTGAAGTATTTGGATTTGCTTCAATCATAGATTTTAATTTTAAGCCTGCTGCAACGCCTGCGATGTATCTGCCTTCATAGATAGAAGCAAATGCATTGTGGTAGTTAGATAAATTTTCTGTGTGTGCTTTTGTACCAGTACCATGTGAGAACTGGACATCTTTGAATTCTTTTGCTGCTTTAATCATGTAATCTTCATGACCAAATGAATCAGCAAAAACAAATTTGCAGCCTTGATCTGCTAAATCTGCTGCTGCTTCATAGCATTCTGTGCCTTCTGGAACACCAGTTTTGATAACTGCTTTGACACCTTTTGCTTCAGCTGCTGCCTTGAATGCATCAATGAAGTTTTTGTCATAAGTTGAGTTTTCATCGTGTAAAGCGATTAATCCGACCTGAACTCTTGAGTCATTATTACAACTGACTAAAGAAGCTCCTGCCGCACCAGTAAGACAAATAGCGGATGCAAGAACTAAAAGTTGTTTTTTCATATTTTTCTCTCCCTTATTTTGAATACCAAAATCAGAAAAAGAAAGCCATTATAAATAAAGCCTTAAAATTATGAATAAGTTCTTTATTTCGTAGTGCTTGATTACGGTCAAGCGTAGAGACTTTCCCACCAATTAGGGTAATTATACGAAAATGCCGACTTATCATATCGACAATTTTATTATTATCTTGTTATCGATAAAAATTAAACACTTTTTGATAAAAAAAGTTATGAAAGCGATTTCATAACCTTTTTAAAATCTATTTTTCTACAAATACTGGTTTATTGTCTATAAATGCTTCAATAGATGCACATGCGACAACTTTAATACCTTGTCTTTCAAGACGTTCTCTACCACCTTGAAATACTTTTTCGATAACTGTTGCAAATCCTACTAATTCTACTCCTGCTTCTTTAATAATTGATGCTAAGGCAAGACCTGCATTACCTTCTGCTAAGAAATCATCAACAATAAGAACTTTATCACCTTTTGATAAGAATCTTTTATCGATTGATATTGTTGAAGTAGTTTTTCTAGTAAATGATTTTACTTCTGCAGTATAAATATTATTCTCATCAACAATGGCGCTCTTTGATTTTTTCGCAAAAACTACTGGGCAATCATCAAACTGTTGAGCAACTCCAAGAGCAAAAGGAATACCGCTAGTTTCAATAGTGACAATTTTATTAACACCTTTAAAATGTGCACTGATATAAGCTGAGATATCACGAAGTAATTTAACATCAATTTGATGATTAATGAATGAATCAACTTTTAATATTTCATTGTTTAAGATTACCCCATCTTTAAGAATTCTTTCTTCTAGTATTTTCATTATAGTTCTCCTCGATTTATTAATTTTAAGCCTAGCACTACGCGATTAAAATTTATATAGTTTTTAATGATTTTTTTGCATTAAAAAATTGCTAAAAAAGCCTATTAATTTATAAATTAATAGACAATTTTATTATTTTTCATTCATAAATGATAAAAGTTCTTCTGGCATCGACCTAGGGCCTCTAACAGTCTTAATTCCATACTTAGAAATAGTCTTTAAAGTATATTTTTCATAAGGATATTTTCCAATTACTTTTACTAAAATTAGTTCCATATATTCCCCATTACTTTTCTTATATTTAGAAGGAATATTAACTTGAGTAACAACTGTCTTATACATAATGCAAGAATAAGGATTAGACGCATATAGATACATAGTATCTCCGACCTTTGCCCCTTTATACATCTTCCATACATTTTCTTTTCTAGGATTATTAAAATATGTTGTTAAATCAAAATAATCTGCTCTAGCAGGAACTATCCACTTATCATTACGTTTAAAGAAATTATAAGACTGATCAATATATTTAAAAATGATTTCATCTTCTAATGTATCGTCAAGAATTATGCTAATCCATAATTTTTTATTCATATGGTAACATTCATAAAATCCTTTTCTCCCGATTAGTTCTTTAGCTTCGCCTTCTATAACTCTTAAATTCATACAGTAAATCATTTCTAAAGCCGATGAAGATTTATCAACTTTATTTCTTAAAACTCGCATAATTATTGAATACCATTTTTGAGTATCTTTATTTCGATATATACAAGCATCTTTATTAGCTTCATCTTCAAAAGGAAATTCTGGTTTATCATTATATTTTTCAAAAATGTAATTATTAATTCTTTCTGCTTGAGGAGAAGAAAATAATGAATCTACAAAACAATTCTTCTTAATATCTTCTAGAACTAAAACGTATTCTTCTTTAATGGAAGAAGCAAATTCTCCAAGTCCAAAAGTACGTCTATAAGCTTCATATAAATCATTATATTCAATGTCGTAAATATCCCCAATTATCCGCCCTTTTTCGTCAATTTTAATCACAGCTTTAAATTGATTATTACTTAATATTTTGCGATATACGTAATAATCATTTTCTTTAATAAATCCATAAGACTCTAAAGCATTAAAATTGACTTTTTTATTTTCAAATATTTCTTGTTCAATTAAGTTATTCATATCTATATATCATAGTCTACCATTAGTTAAGATAAGTTAAAATATATAAGTGAAATGATTTTTTTGATTGTTTACATTATATTGTTTTTTGTTCCGAGTAATCTATATAATATTCCTTGTATGACTAAGGAAAAATTATGGAAAATATAGATAACAAAAAAGTTCAAATCGATAAACGTCAATCAGCTAGAGCAACACTAATGCTTCTTGCGATATTCTTCTATATAGGTGGTTTAATTTTAATAGGATTTGGAGTTAAATACGTTACTGATTTAAATGAATCAAATATCGTTTCAACTATCTCTACTATAAGTGATATTAAATATGATGAAGAAAACACAAATACAATAATTACTACAGATAACCAAACTTATACTTTACCAAACGATTTTGTTACTTATGAAAAAATTTCTACTACCCTAGCAAAAAATGAAACATATGAATTTAGTTATTCATTAAAATATTCAGCATATGGTAAAAATAATGTTATAAAAATTACCCAAAATAATGAAGTTCTAGTCGATGTCTACAATGATTATGTAATTGATTCTTATTCTATGGTAGGAGTAGGAGGAGGAATAATTCTACTTGGCTTAATCAACAATACTATTTGGATGATATTACGTAGAAAACCAAAAATTGAAAATTACAGTGTAATCGATGTATTCTTACTTACAAATTACGTGAGTAACAATGTTACTAAAAAAGAAAGTAGACCATTACCAAGATCATTTATCTTCATTTCAATTGTTATATTCATGCTATTACAAATTGGCTTATTAAGTTTATTGGTTGTATTAATTAATATTGATGAAAAAATAGGTGCTATCTCAATTTTACCATTTGTTATTTCATCAATCGCATTATCTACTTTATATGTATTTTTCATCAATAAACCATTTAAGAAAAAAGATGTTCCTTTATTTGTAGAACATTATAAAGATTTTTTAGAAAACCATTCTTTAAAAGAATTCTATAAGAAATTTGAATTAAAAAATTTTAATGATGAAGGTTTCTTAGTATATACAGAACCAGAAAATAAACATGAAAAGCCTAGATTTAAGGAACTTATTCCTTATTCATCATTACATTTATATACTATCGTTCAATACCGTAAAATGTATAATTCTTGCAATATCTATATTATATCTGAAGAAAATGTAGATGAAGGATACCCTGTCTTAGTGATGGTTTCTCCAGAATTATATCAATTATTAAAAAGAAATAATGTTGAAGTTGATGGACTTGATTATGTCATGAATCATTTAGAAGACGAAATTAATCAGCACGTTGATAAGAATATTAAATATGTCATTTATAAGAATGGCACAAAAGAAGTAAAATTAATTAATAAATCTTTGATTAAATACGTTATGAAAAAATAAAAATCGAACCGTTACCGAAAATGGATAACGGTTTTTTTGTTACAAAGCACTTGACATTGTCTAATACAGATAGTACAGTTAATACAGCATAGGAGGAGATTATGAAATTTTCAGGTAATAAACCTATCTTTGAAGAAATCGCGTCTTATTATGAAAAACTTATATCTCTAGGAGTCTATAGTCCAGGAGATTATTTACCATCTGTAAGAGATGTCGCTTTAGAAAATAAAGTAAATCCTAATACAGTCGCGCATGCTTTCTCTTTATTAGCAGATAAAAAAGTTATTACACCGATTCCAAAAAAAGGTTATCAAGTAAATATCATTAATAAAGAAGAAAAGAAAAAAGAATTAAAGAAAGAAATCTTCTCTTTAATGTCCTCATATTCTCTTGAAGACATTGAAGAAGTCATTAAGGAATTCAAGGAGGGAGGAACAATTAATGATTGAAATTAAAAACTTATCAAAACGTTTTGATAAAGTACAGGCTTGTAATAATTTATCAGTAAATATTGATAAAGGTATTGTTGGCCTAGTTGGGGAAAATGGCGCAGGAAAATCTACTTTACTACGTCTAATAAGTAATGTAATTTACCAAGATTCTGGAGAAATTACTATCGATGAATATAAAAATTCAAATAAAGAAGCTAAAGAATTAGTCTTCTTCTTACCAGATGATCCTTATATTAAGGCATATCAAACTATTAAATCAGTATTTGAATTCTATAATAATTTTTATAAATTAGATAAAGACAAATTCTACCGTTTAATTAATACCTTCTCTTTACCAATTGGAAGAAAAGTCTCAGGCTTTTCTAAAGGTATGAAAAGACAATTATTTATCGCTTTAGCATTAAGTGTTGATTGCAAATACATCTTACTTGATGAAGCATTTGATGGTCTTGATCCATTAGTTATGAACACAATTAAAGAAGAAATTCTTAATTTAAAAGAAGAAGGAAGATGTATTATTATTGCCTCTCACAATATTAATGCTTTAGACCAGCTTGCAGATAGAGTTTTAATTCTCTATAAAGGTTCATTAACAAAAGATGGTAAATCAGAAGATTTAGCAACTGAAATGGTTAAATACCAAATTGCTCAAAAAGAAGAACTTGATGAAAAAGTCTTATTAGAAAACGGATTTAAAGTTATCTCTTTAAAGAAAGTCGGTTCAATTTATCACGTTGTTATTTATAAGAATGATGACTTTATGCCTTTTATTAATAAAAACTATAAGCCTCTAATTTTAGAAGAAATACCACTTGATCCAGAAGAAATTGTCATGTTAAATATGATGGTTTCAAGAAAGGAGTCAAAACATGAATAAGAAATTATTAAAATACCAACTAAAAGATTGGTTACCTCTAATTGGTGTTATCTTTATTATTTTTGCGGTAGTAATTCTCTCTAATGCTTTTAATTACAAAATTATTGATAGATACAGTTACTTACCACCAGAAGAAGCTAAATATCAAATTAATCAATTTCCTAGAATTGGTATCTACAATACTCCATTTTTAATTGTCTGCGCGGCTATGCCTTTATTTGCCTTAGATTATCGTTTTAAACATACTCAAGCAGATACATTCTATCAATTACCATTTAAAGAAAAAGAACTTAAAAGAACTAGATTAGTCTTAGGTTTAACTATCATCTTAGTTTTATTTACTTTCTTCTATTGGATTTCAATTCTTATTTTTGGAATTAGATATAATAATGCTTTACTCGTAGAAAATGTAGACAAAACAAATGAATGGCATTTAATTTATTCTCTACCTTTATATCTAACGTTAATTATTGAAGGAAGTGCATTATATTTTACCTCAGCATTCTTAGTTAGCTTAGGAAATAATACATTAGATTCAATTATTTATGTATTATGTGGTCAATTCATTTTAGGTTTAATTATTGGTTCAGCATATCTATTTACTAATGATATTTATCACTGTATAACTGGTAATGATTTTAAAGATATAAATCTTATGGTCTATGGCTTATCAGGAATTCATGTAGGAGATAATATTCATTATATTTTCTATAGTTTAATTAATGGTATGGAATTATCTGGGCTTAAAGATTTTATACCATCAATAATCTTATTAATTGTATCTTTAGTATTTGGAGGAGCAGCATTTGCATATATGTTTATTGCAAAAGAACCTTCAGGAGAATATGCAGGTTCAATTAAAAAGAGATATCGCTGGATTAAATGGTTATATTACGTTTCATTTATCATTATTACTTACTACACAATTAAATTTAATTATTATAGTCCTTCATACACAGTAATCATTTGGTTAACAATAGTTTATATAGGTTATTATTTAATAATCTCTATTTCAAATAGATCATTTAAACCTACTAAGCAAGACATCATCGCATTTATTGTTAATACAGTATTTTTAATAGCAGTAATTGTAATCTTAAAATTATAAAAACATGTGCATTACAAAAAAGTAATGCACTTTTTAATTTTCTTTATTTTTTATTAAAATTCGAGTCAATTTAATATATTCAATTAGTTTGTATAAAAAAAGTAGAACCTTTCGATTCTACTTTGAAATAATTTAAAATAAACTATTTTGCTAAAGCTTGTGCGACTGAAACAGCAACTGCAACTGTTGCACCAACCATTGGGTTATTACCCATACCAATTAAGCCCATCATTTCAACGTGTGCTGGAACTGATGATGAACCTGCGAATTGAGCATCTGAGTGCATTCTACCCATAGTATCTGTCATACCATATGAAGCAGGTCCTGCGCCCATATTATCTGGGTGAAGAGTTCTACCTGTTCCACCGCCAGAAGCTACTGAGAAGTACTTCTTACCTTGTTCGATACATTCTTTCTTGTATGTACCTGCAACTGGGTGTTGGAATCTTGTTGGGTTTGTTGAGTTACCAGTGATTGAAACATCGACACCTTCTAAGTGCATGATTGCAACACCTTCTCTAACATCGTCTGCACCATAGCATCTTACTGCAAGTCTATCTGGGTTTGAACCATACTTAGTTTCAGAAACAATGTTAACTTTACCTGTGAAGTAGTCAAACTTTGTTTCTACATATGTGAAACCATTGATTCTTGAGATAATCTTTGCAGCATCTTTTCCTAAACCGTTAAGGATAACTCTTAATGGTTCTTTTCTAACTTTGTTTGCTTTTTTAGCAATACCAATAGCACCTTCTGCAGCTGCGAATGATTCGTGACCTGCTAAGAATGCGAAACATTTTGTTTCTTCGGATAATAACATAGCACCTAAGTTACCATGTCCTAAACCGACTTTTCTATCGTCTGCAACTGATCCAGGGATACAGAATGACTGTAAACCTACACCAATCCATTTTGCTGCTTCTGCAGCTGATTTTGCGTTGTTCTTGATTGCAAGAGCTGCACCAACTGTGTATGCCCAGCAAGCATTTTCGAAACAAATTGTTTGGATGTCTTTAACCATTTGGTAAACATCTAAACCTTTTGCTTTACAGATCTTATCTGCTTCTTCAATTGAAGCGATGCCATTGTCATTTAAGCACTTGTTGATCTGTGCGATTCTTCTTTCATAACCTTCAAATAAAGCCATTTTTGAATCCTCCTATTCAACACGTGGGTCAATGAACTTGACACCATCGTTATATCTACCATACTGACCTTTTGATTTTTCAAGAGCTTCTTCAGGTGATAAACCTTTCTTTAAGAAGTCTGTGAATTTACCAAGTGATAAGTATTGGTAACCGCAAATTTCGCTATTTTCATCTAATGCTAAAGATGTGATGTAACCTTCTGTTAATTCAAGGTATCTTGGGCCTTTAGCCTTAGTTGAGTAAACTGTACCAACCTGTGAACGTAAGCCTTTGCCTAAGTCTTCTAAGCCAGCACCAACTGATAAACCGCCTTCTGAGAAAGCTGATTGTGTTCTACCATAAATAATTTGTAAGAATAATTCTCTCATAGCTGTGTTGATAGCGTCACATACTAAGTCAGTATTAACTGCTTCAAGAAGAGTTTTTCCTACGATTGCTTCAGAAGCCATAGCTGCTGAATGTGTCATACCTGAACATCCAATAGTTTCGATTAAAGCTTCTTCAATGATTCCTTCTTTAACGTTTAAAGAAATCTTACATGCACCCTGCTGTGGAGCGCACCATCCGATACCATGTGTGAAACCAGAAATGTCTTTGATTTCTCTTGAGTAAACCCATTTACCTTCTTCAGGAATTGGTGCACAACCATGTGAACCACCACGGTTTACAACACACATATTTTCGACGTCTTTTGTATATTGCATAAAAATTTATTTTCCTCCTGCTCTTAATATTTTAAAATATTAGTCTAAATAAAGTAAAGAGAATTATGTCACTTTATAGAAACCAAATAATCATAATTGTTATAATTTTAACTGGTGAGTAAAAATGAAGATTTATATTGTTAGACACGGAGAAACAAATTTAAATAAAGCTAGAGTTTTACAAGGTGCATTTGATGAACCTCTTAATGAAGAAGGAATTAGACTTGCTAAAATCTCTGGGCAAAATTTAAAAGGAATCAAATTCGATGAAGCTTTCTCTTCTCCATTATCTAGAGCATATGAAACTACTAGAATTATCTTAGAAGAAAGTGGCAATAAAATCGAAATTAAAAAAGATGATAGACTAAAAGAAAGCAATTTTGGTTTATGGGAAAATACTTCAATTACTAACGATGAGAATCATTACGCTAAAGATATTAGAGAATATATCAAAAATCCTTTTTGTGGACTTTTACCACCTGAAGGTGAATCAGTATATCAAGTTATTAATCGTACACAAGATTTCTTAAAAGAATTAATTTCAAGAAATGACGATAAAACATATTTAATAGGGATGCATGGGTTTGCTCTACGTGCCATGCTTAATATGTTTTATGAAAATAAAAATGATTTTTGGCAAGGCAGCGTCCCTCCAAATGTCGCATTTAATATTATTGAAGTTCATGATGGTAAAGCAGAATTAGTAAAAAAAGATGTAGTCTATTACGACCAAAAAGATATTAAACAGTATTATAAGAAAATTTAAAAAAAGGTGAGGTTCTTAGAGCCTGTTTGAATAAAACAGGTTCCTTATCCTCACTTTTCTTATATTTCATAATCAAAAATTGCTTTCTTCTCGATATGATCTTTATATTCTTCTTTCCATCTATGATGATTTTCACATTCATCATATTTACTTAAAGCCTCTTTATCCATATCGATTCTAATTAATAAATCATAACGATTTTCTCTATCAATACAATTAGTAATATATTCGACAAAATTAACTCCTTGAACAGTAATTGTATCAAAGATTTCTTTGATATTAGAAAGCTCATTTTTTAAATCAAAATCTTTTTTGAATTTAACTAAAATGCAGTGCTTCATTATTTACTCCTCTCAAAAGTTAATTTGTATCGACCATTTAACTGGCTTTCTTTTACAAATTTCCAGCCTTCATTTTGATAGTTATTAATAACTTCATCACGTTCTTCGACTTTGACTAATATAGTCTTAGCTTCGACATTTTTATTCATTAATTTATTAATTCTTTCTTCTAATGTACTCATATTTTTTCACCAAAGAGATTATATCATTCTCATACCAATATATAAAGAAAAGGTTAGCAAAACACTAACCTAGTGATTAATAATGATATCTTTAGATAAAGCATCCATTTGAGATAAAACTTCTTTATTTAATTTTTTCAAATATTCTTTATGTTCATAAGTTTCTTTATTAGCTTCTTTAAATAAAGTTCCAATTTGTGTAGAACATTTCTTATTTTGATTATATTCTAAAATAACTTTTCTAGCCTTCTTTAAAGTGTTCTTCTCTTTTTTAAATAACCATCTAACTAATAAACAATGAGAATTATATCTTTCTAATAATCGTAAATAAGCTGCAGATACTAAACAATTATTATATTCTTTAGTAAGAACCTTATTTAAATAATCATTACAATTATCATCAGTAGTTATTTGCATAACTAGATCCATATAGGTTTTTGGAACTTCTCTTCCTCTTATACCTTTTGCAGTTACTTCTGCACGAAGAACAATATCTTTAAATACATCTTTAAACAATGCAAAATCACCAAAAAAACGATTATATTTTTTATCAAAACTTAAAATTTCATTTCTAATTTCTGAATATTTATCAAATTCATTAAGTGCATCATTAAATGTTTTAAGATGTTTGCCATTTTTAATCTTTTCATTTTCGTTTTTTAAAGATTCAATTTTTAACTTATCATCATCATTCTCGAGTAAAAGATTATGTTTCTCTAAGTTATGAATCTTATTAGCATTAATTACATATAAATTAAGTTTAGAATTTAAATCATCATTAAAAGATGACTTATCTAAATATTTCTTCTTAAAATTATTAAAAATATCTTTAGCATCTTTAGATAATTTATCTCTTTCCTTATTTAATTCATTTTGGAATTTATAAATATCATTTAAATTATAAATATCATAATTTTTATCTTTAAGTATTTTTTCATCTTCTTTAGTAACAATAGCTCCAAATAAGTATTTATCATCTTTAATTAAAGAATTTTTTTGCTTAGATGTAATTTGAGCGTTCTCTATACCTATCGTGACATGCTTATTATAGATATTATAAAGATTATATAAAGTAGAACTTAATTCTCTTAATACTTTTTTATATTTATCATTATCTAGGTCGTTAGTTAAATAATCTTTTTCTAATTTAAGACGAATATTTTCTATAGGGTTAATTTCACAATAATAACTTAATTCATCATAAGTCATACTTTTTTTAATCGTTTTTATTTTAGATAAATATTCATTTTTTGACAGTTCTTCATCAACTTGAGTAATTATTAACGCAGCATTATTCATCGCGACTAATGAAGGTTGACCTAAAGAAAAAAGAAATTTAAAAAGTTGATCAGCTAATTCATCTTGCAAACTGACCATTCCCGGTTTTTCTTTTAATAAATCTACATTTGTCGCTAACATATAATGAACCTCGTTTTATTACATTATATTCATCATGTGTAGACAAAAGTAGGACACATAAAAAAATAAAAAAAATGCATTCCAGTTCTCACCAGAATGCGTATTATTTTAAACGGCGAATATTGGGGGAGATAACCGTTTAAAAACTAAGGGGAAAGATACAATTAATTTCGACTTATTAATTGTAACTCTATTATAATACACCATATGTAGACAAATGTGGGACAAAAAAATAAGTAAAAACTACAAAAAATTTATTATCGATTAAAAAAGCCTATTTATTGGCAAAACGTAATATATAATTTTTTACAAATATTTTTAATATGTCTTATTTCTTACATTTGTAAAGCGACATATATAAAGTATTTGTTTCGAATAATTAGGGTATCAGACAAAGTTTACAATTTGTAATTTTTTTATATTATTTATATTTTGTGCACTTTTCTTTAGCAAATTAAAAGGGTGCGTCTTACACCCTATAATTCATCTTCAAAACGATATAATTCTTCTTCACCCCAAACATACTGTCCCATATAGACACCTTGATATAAATTTATCGCGTCCATATTTCCTGCTAAGAATTCATATGCATCACAGACAAATTTTGTTTTATCAACACTATAGAAGTTTTTATTTTTTATAATTAAATCTTCACATTCTGCTTCTTTTAAGGATGTTAAAAGCTCTTTTATGATTTTAGATAAGTAATCTTGAGTTTTACGTGTATATTCATCATCTCCAAATAAAACTGATGCAAGTTCCATTCTATTAACTGATTTACCTTCTCTATCAACAAGAATTGCAAGTACTTCTTTAGATAAGTTTCTTTTAAAGGTTATTGGTTTACCATCGACAAAAATATCAAAATTACCAAAAGTTTTGATAAAGATTTTATTTTTTTCATAATTAACTTCAAGAGGATAACGTAAATGTTCCATCTCTTCTTGAATTTTTGTAGGGGTAATTGGTTTAGTTAAATATCCTGAAGCGTGCATTAAAAATGCTTCTCCAGTAAAAGAAGTATAATCTGTTGCAAAGATAATATTTACTTTTGGATATAGTCTTTTTAATACGTAGCCAAATTCTATTCCAGAATCTTTTCCTACATGAATATCTAAAAATGCTACATCAACAGGATTAGCTTTGACGTATTCAGTTGCATCTTTTACATTTCTAAAACTAACTACTTCACTTTCAGGTTCAGCTTTTTTAATTGAATCTACTAAAACTGATAAACCTTTTACTTCATCATCAAGTGCTAAAATTCGCATCTTCTTTTCCTCCCCCTCGTGGAATTATAATTGTACATTTAGTACCTGTTTCAATATCACTTTTAATTTCTAAAGTGCCATTTTCAAAATGATTTAAACGGTATCTTACACTCTCAACACCAATATGAGAACGATCAGAAGAATATGGTTTAGATGTATCAAATCCTTCACCATTATTTTCGATAATGATGTAATAATGATCTTCATCGCTATATTCTTTTATATATAAAATTCCACCAGTTTCTTTCATTGATAAACCGTGTTTAATTGCGTTCTCAACAAGTGGTTGAATAGAAAGTCTAGGAATCTTTAAATCATAATCTTTAATGTCCATTTGAACTTCAAATTGACCTTCAAATCTGATTAATTCAAGATTAACATATAAATTAACATAATCCATCTCCTCTTTTAGAGTAATTAATCCAGTATTCTGTTTTAAGTTCAAGGACGCTCTTAAGTATCGTGAGAATTTATCAATCGCATCTTTAGTTAATTCTGAATCTTTATCTGCTAAATAATATATAGAATTTAATACATTATATAAGAAATGTGGTTGAACTTGAGAAAGAATATTAATTGATTTTTGTTCTTCTACTTCAAATTCCATTCTAGCTAATTCTTTATCTTTTTCTAATTGCACATTAATATATAAAATTCCAATAGCAACAAAGCATGCTGGATACATAAATGAGAAGCCATAAACTTGAGGGATAGATTGAATTATAGTAACTCCAAAAGGAATTAATACATATGATAAATAAGACAATAATTTCTTAATGTGAGGACGTAGCATAAATAATAAATATGCTATCGCAATATAAACTAATGCAAAATATATTAAATTAATAAAATATAAACTCTCTCTTCTATAAACATTATTTTCACTTACTGAATAGAAAATTCCTTTTCCTGGAGAAATAGCAGAATAAATAGCATTTCCTATAACTAAAATAGTCATCAAAATAAAGCCGACGACAAGAATTATATAAATAACTTTATAAACTTTTCCTTTAACATAATTTTCTTGACGAATATACATGTAGAAAAGGAATAACATAACGTAGCCATTAAAATAAAATAATGTGTTATCTAAAATATTTAGCCATCTATAACCTGGTAGACCATCTACCCACCAAGCAATTTCATCAACATATAAATTGAGTAAATCAAATAAAATGATCAATTCAAAAATTACCAAAGAACGAGATTTATTTTTGTTATAAACAATATTTAAAAATAAAGGCAAAGCACAAGCAATACATGCCATATCTACTGCAATATTAGTAATTGAAGAAGCACTTAAAGGGTGTCCAATAAATAATCCAATATTTCTTGAGTAAATCGCATTAAAACCAAATAGTATTGCAAATACTACTAAAAGGGTTGTCGATATAGCAAATAATGTCTTTGCAACTCTGTAGGCTTTATTGTTCATATATGTACCTTTATATACATTTTACTCCTATTTAATAATTTTTGCCATTAGTATATATAAAAATTAGGCAAATGTTTAATAACAAAAAACCTCTTAGCATCAGTTCTAAGAGGTTTTTGCTTTAAATCCTTTAATAAATTAACAGTTTTCTATTTTAAATGCTTTCAACTTTCAAAATTAAGAATATTATCATGTTAATTACTAAATCGGGGAAAGATTTAAAAAACTTATGAATCCTATTTATAAATAATTGGGGGAGACTTAAATAGGATAGCTATATAATACCACATATAGAAAGTAGACAAATGTAGGACAAAAAGTCCAATATCTTACAAATGTAACAAAAGCAATGCTGCTATATACGTTTTAAAGAACAATACAATGTAATCCGTAAATAAAAAGTCCTACTTTGAAGTAGAACTTATTCTCTTAATAATTTGAATTTTTCTTTAATTTCACTCGAAATTCGATAAGAATCGACCATTTTTGAAATAACTTTTCTTTTTAAAGTCATATCATTTAAAGATAATAAATATTCATAACATTCATCTGGATAATAGATTGCAACAGTGGCAATTAACCATGCTTCCCCCATCATAACCATATAATCTTCATTATCTTTAATTGAAGTAAATGTTTTTAAAATATTTTTATCTCTGACAAATTTTAAACCAAGTACGTATCCCATTCTCCTAGCATAAACATATTTAGATTTACTTACTTTTTTAAAAAATTCGTAATAATCATCAAAACTTAATTTTTTAAAATATACTGCTATAGAATCAGTTACTGCCCAAGAACGAGCTTTATGAACTTCTCTTTCTAAGAACGCTAATTTATCTTTATTATCTTTTAATCTATTAACATTAACTACAAAATAAATAATATCAATCTCTTGGTATTTTCCTACTTCAAATTCTTCTAATTTAAGTTCACTATCAGAAGTAAGATCTTTAATTATTTTTCTTAGCATAGGAAGACGAATACCGATTGTTTTATAATCGCTATTAGATATTTTTTTAGTAAATTCTCCATATTTTTCATCTCTATTATCAAAGAGATATTTAACTAATTCTTTATAATTCATTATTACCTCAATACATCTTTAAACTGTTCATCGCTATTTAACATTGTCTTTGCGTATGAACATAATGAAACAATTTTATAATTATTCTTTCTAGCATAAGAAACAACTTCATTAACTAATTTTTTAGCAATGCCTAGTCCACCATATTTAGGATTAACTTCTGTATGGATAATAATTAAATCATTATTACGTTTATTAAATTCGCATTTACCAATCATAATATTATTATGAAATACTTCACTTTCTAAATTCTCTTCACTTAATAAATATTTGAGACTTGGTTCTTTATTAATAATTTCATAAGTTAAAGCGTGGTTAGGACATCTATCTATAATTTTGGCAATTCTAATACTAAAATCATTATCAGGATTTACCCATGGTTTTTTCTTTACATCAAAGACACTACTTAAACCTTTTACACAGTTAGTACTATGAACGCATTTAGACTTGTCAAAATAAACAATAATATCTTTTCCAACATATTTTTTAATTTCATCCATAATTACATATCCTACCTATTTATTTCATTATACAAGATATTTATCTTATGTTAACAAAAAACAAAATCATAATAATTATCAAAAACAATTTTAATGTGCAGCATTAGACATTTGTGTGTTAATAAATAGTGTTAAAACTTGAAAAAACGCCTTACATAGTGTAAATTAAAAACACTGAGTATTTATTTTAATAAATACATCATGGGGAATTATTATGAGAAAAGTAAGAATTCTTTTTCCAGAAGTAGAAGCTGGGCTAGGTCACATTATGCCCTTAAGAGCGGTCGCGGAAACTTTTGAAAAAAAATACGGAGATAAAGTTGATGTTGTTAGAATCAACTTCTATAAAGAAGCAAACACAAAAAGATTAAATAAATTTCAAAATTTACTTATTAAATCAGTTAAACATTATAGTTTAAGTCGAGCATATGGTTATTGGGAAACTTTTAACATGCAGTTTTGGGGTATTACTCTATCAAACTGGGGAACATTTAGATATAAGGTTCCTGGTTCAACAAAAGAAGGTAGAGAATACTTAGAAAGTTTAAATGTTGATGCTGTTTTCTCTACACACTGGGCAACAAATTATTATGCTGAACACATTAAAGAAAATAAGCCATTAACAATTATGTATTGTCCTGATGTCTTAATGAACAACTTATTTATGTATCGTTCTGATTTATATTTAATATCTTTTGAACGAGGCTACAATTCTGCATTAAAGAAATACAAACATGTCGTTAACAAAGAAAATTTAAAATTAGTTCCTTTCTTAATTAGAAATGAAGCATTCGATATTCCTATGGATAAGAAAGTTAACCGTAGAAAACTCGGTTTACCTGAAGACAAATTCACTATTGTTATTGCAGAAGGTGGATATGGTATTGGTAAACTTGAACCATTATGCGAAAAGTTAACAAAAGAACATTTACCTCTTACTGTTATTGCAGTTTGTGGTAAGAATCAAGAACTCGTCGATAGATTAAATAAATTAGAAGTTACTGATGAAGTAACATTCATCCCATTAGGATTTACTACAAACATGCTTGAATACCAAGCAAGTTGTGATTTATTCTGTGGCAAAAGTGGTAATATCATCGCTGAGCCTACATTCTTTGGCCACCCTTCAATTATCACTAACTTTGCAACAACAATTGAAAAGAATATTGGTAAATATTATCTAGAAGATGTTGGCTGCGCAATTAAAGAATTCGAAGTTGATAAAATAATCGAATTAATTAAAGACTTTGTTGCGCATCCTGAAAAATTAAAGCCATATGAAGAAAAAGCATTAAAACATCATGATAATTATGGAGCAGAAGCTACTGCTGACATTATTTATGATGCTCTTTTAAAGAAATATCCTTCATTGACTGTTGAAGATAAAGGAGATAAATAATGAAATATATTGAAATTGTAAATTTGGTATTTAGCATTATTTTTGGAATATTTGGATTACTAACAATTCATTATGTAATATTTGCAATAATTGGTTTCTTCAAAAAGAAGAAATATCCAAAAACTGAAGTTAGAAATCGTTATGGATTAATTATTCCTGCACGTAATGAAGAATTAGTTGTAGGAGGATTAATCAATTCTATTTTAGAAACTAATTATCCTCAAGACAAATTAGAAATCTTCGTCATTGCACATAACTGTACAGATAAAACAGCAGAAATCGCTCGTTCTTATGGTAAAAAAGTCCATGTTTATGAATATAACAATGAAGATGAAAAAACTATGGGATATGCATTTAGATATCTCTTCAAAAAAATCGAAGAAGATTATGGTACACAAAACTTTGATGGTTTCTTTCTCTTCAACGCAGATAACATAGTTGCAAAAGATTATTTCACAAGAATGAATGAAGCATTTGAATATTATGGAAAAAATAATGTTATTACTTCATATCGTAACTCTAAAAATTTTGGTACAAATTTAATTTCTGGATTATATGGACTATATTTCACAATCGGATCCATTTTTGAAGCTCGTGGTAGAACTGATTTAGGATGTTCAACAAGAGTTCAAGGTACAGGTTATGTTATTCCTTCTTCATTAGTAAAAAACGGTTGGAAATATGTAACATTAACTGAAGACTGGGAATTCTCAGCAGATCAAATCATCGACAATAATATGATTAAATATTGTGATGCGGCAGTCTTCTATGATGAACAGCCAACTAACGCTCACATTATGTGGAGACAAAGAGTTAGATGGTCTCGTGGTCACTTACTAGTTTTCTATGCTAGACTCGGTGATTTAATTAAACATGTCTTCTCTAAAGGAAACAAGCATCGTTTCTCTTCATATGACATTTTAATCAACACTTTACCTGTATGTCTTAATTACTTAGTTTTATCTATATTACAAATATTATTCTTATCAATTGCACCATTAATTGATTCTAACGTTACATTATATGATGCATTTATTTCAAACAATTTAAATATTCTTACTTCAAGTGGATATTTAATCACATCGTTAAGAAGTATAATAATTTATTGTATCGTAACAATATTTGAAGCTGCAGCATGCTTTATCGCTGCAGGAAAAAGAGTCCAAGGAGTTAGCATATTCAAAAAGATTATCTTATGTATCCTTTGGCCACTCTTCCTCTTCTTACAATTCCCAATTGATATTCAAGCTTTCTTCTCTAAGAATCTTGGATGGAAGACTATCCCTCATAGTGATAACACAAAAGTAGAAACTTCATATTCTAAATAAAAAATACCAGCTCACTTTTTATGTGAACTGGTTTTATTTTACTTTTTAAAATCTTCTTTAACCATATTCTCTACTTCATTACAAACTACTTGTAATGCACAAGAATGGCAATCCATTTTAACTTTATTTACTAAATGATCTAATGCTTTAGTAATGTTTTCTGTTCTTACTAATAACTTAGATAATTCATCATATTTAAAATCATCTGTATTAATAAAGATAATCTTCACCGCTTCTACTGCAGGATGAGATTTATATTTATCAATGAATAATTGACCTACAGAAGAAAAATTCATTCCTTTCTTTAATGCTTTAGAAGAAACTCTAACAGTCTCTCTTTGATTCATTGAAGAAATTCTCATCATAAATCCTTCTGGGAAGATATGATAACGAGTATAGTCTATCTTTCTAATATTTTGATAAATAGCATTTCCTTCTCCCATAAGTTTATCGTTTACACGCGCTAAAACGATACGAGCATAAGGAGTATCTTTTTTTATTTCATTTAAATCTTGACCAATTAAAACAATTTCATCATCTTTAACAAG
>DEWM01000041.1:0-8133 GCA_002363635.1 Caryophanales bacterium UBA3210
AAAAGTCCGTAAAATCAAAAATGAACTCTCTTGGGATGATTATCGTGATATCATCATAACCTTAATGAAAAGAATATCTTCTAGATTCTATCCAGAAAGCAAAAAGCCATTAGGAGAACTTACACTTCAAGAATGTTTATTACTTGATGAATATCTAGTTAATAAACTCAATGAACTACTAAATACATTCGGTTTAAAACATTTTAGAAAAATGAAAGTTAATCAAATCATTTCTCTAGTTAATACATCTAAAAAAGTTACTTCTAATAAGTTAGTTAAAAAAGGCGCGAAGGCTGCAAAAATTCTTTCATTCATCAATGTTATTAACCCAGTAACTTGGATTAATAAAGGTATAGTTGAACCAACAATTAACTTTATGATTAAAAAGATTCTTCTTATGTTAATTGCCTCAGTTGGTCAAGAAACATATCACATCTATTCTAAAGATGCCTTCTTAGATGAAGTCTCTGAAGAAGAAGTCGATAACATTATTAAAGCCATCGAATTATCTAAAGAACAAGATAATGAAGATGATGAAGTAGATGAAATAAGTGATAATACAAAATAAGGATCATCGTTTGATGACCCTTTTTCTTAATCTAAATTTAACATTCTTCTTAATTCTTTTTCATCAATAATTGTCTTGCCAAGTTCTCTAGCTTTCTTATTTTTTGATGAACCAGAAGTAGTATCGTTAGTAACTAAATAATCTGTTTTACTTGTAACTGAAGAAACGTTCTTTCCTCCAGCTTTTTCAATTAATTCTTCGTATTCCTTACGTGGCATAGTAAGTGCACCAGTAATACAGAATGATTTACCCGATAATTCAGTATCAGAAGCGATAACTTGAACAGTAGAAGTAGTATTAACTCCTTCTTTCTTTAAAGCAGCAATTAAAGCTTTAGTTTCTTCACTTTCAAGTTCATTAACTACATCAAGAGCTTTAATATCTCCAATACCATCTAAGGCAGATAAATCAGAAGCTTTAGCCTCCATTAAATCTTCAATACGAGGATATTTTCTCATAATGATTTTGGCCATCTTTAGACCAATACCTTTAATGCCAAGTGCCGCTAAAAGAACTTCACCAGGTTTAGATTTACTCTTCTCAATATTTGCAAGTAATTTATCAATTGATTTTTCACCAAGTCTATCAAGGTTAATTAAATCTTCGCGGTGATCTTTTAAATGATAAATATCAATAATTGAATTTAAATAATGAAGGAAATGGAATCTTTCAATGATTTCTTCTCCAAATCCATCGATTTCTAATGTATGAGTATAATAAGATAATTTTTCAATTACTCTAGAAGGACAGGAAGGATTAGGGCAAAACATATCAACTTTACCATCTAACTTAATTAATGTAGTTTTACATTCTGGACAATCATGAGGAAATAAAGCAGGCTTTAAATCTTCTTTACGACGATTTAAATTTACTCCGATAATTTGAGGAATAATTGCGGCAGCTTTTTGAACATAAACTGTATCACCTACTCTAACATCAATTTGTTTTAAGAAGTCAGCATTATTTAATGTTGCTCTAGTAACTGTTGAACCATCAAGTAAAACAGGTTTTAAATTTGCAACTGGAGTAACTTTACCACTTCTACCAACTTGATAATCAATAGATAAAACTTCTGTTTCTTCTACTTGTTGATGATATTTATAAGCTTTTGCCCATCTAGGGAATTTAGCAGTATTACCTAATTCATCCCAATAATCTTTATTATTGAGTTTCATAACTGCTCCATCGATTTCTACAGGTAAATCTTTCTTTTCTTTTTCAATTGATTCAATAGCGTTCATTAGTTCATCAACTGAATGACATAAATAGTATTTACCGACTCTAAAACCTAATGCTTTAAGTTGATCAAGATCATCTGAATGTTTACGGTTTTTAGAATTTTCTAACCAGTAAGCATAGAACCAAAGTTCTCTAGTCATAAATTCTTTAGGATCTTTTAATTTAATAGTTCCTGCGGCAAGATTTCTTGCATTAGCATATGCTCCATCGACATTAATTCTATTAAATTCAGCTTTAGACATAATAAGTTCACCACGAGCTTCACCAGTAAAAATTGATTTTACTAATTTAATATCACTCATAGTTTGAACGTTAGAAGTAATATCTTCACCAATGAGGCCGTTTCCTCTAGTTAATGATTTAGTAACTTTACCATGTTCAAATCTAATCGCCGCGCTGTTACCATCATATTTATATTCAACGACAACTTCTGGATTAGGTCCAACAATTTCTTCTAAAGAAGAATACCATTTGCTAACATCTTCTCTATTATATGTATTTTCTAAAGATAACATTGGTCTACCATGAGAATTAGATGAAGAAGATACACTTAAATCTGAACCAGGAGTTAAAGTTGGAGAATCACTTCTAAGCCATTCTGGATGTTCTTTTTCAATCTTTTCAGCTTCTTTAAGCATCATATCAAACTGTTCATCACTGACAAGAGAGACGTTATTTTTATAATATGCTTCAGAATATCTGATTAAATTATCAATTAATTCGTTATAAGTTTTTTTATCCATAGGTTTCTCCTAGTTACTATATTCTAAGTTAATGATGGTTCCGATTGTTAATAAAACAATACGCAAATTAGCGTTTTCGTTATAAACTCTTAAAGATTGCATATTTCCATAAGGAACATCTTTTAAATATAAATTTTTACTATTCCAAGATTTAATATTAGTTTCTGCTTGGTAGCCATAAAACACTTCACCAGCTTGATATTTATCTAAAGATGGAAGACGATTAAAGGCATATACTTTATCATTGTACTGATAATAAATTTTATTTATATAAATTTCAAAATCTTCTTTAATTTCCGGTAAAGAAATTTGAGAAGATGATGATATATCTTCTACTTCTTTATTTTCTTGACATGCTACAGAAGAAAATAATAAAGGCAAAAGAAGGCAAATTTTAATAAATCTTTTATTTGCCATTTTTAATATCCCTCAATCTTCTTTCATATTCACCTTTAGAAATTAAACCTAATTGATAAGATTTTTCAATTTGTTCAACTCGAGTTTTATAGATATCTTGTCTTGTTAAAGTAGTAGTATTAACTCTATCTTTGTTATTTGCAAGTCTTTCATGATTTGATTCATACCAATTTTCTTCTGCAGAACGATAAGAATTAGTTTTTCTAACATCAAAATCTTCTGCTAAAGAAACTTTTTCATTAAAGGCATGATATTTAATTAAAATTCTCGCATCTTTTTCTTCTACAGGAAGTAATTCTTTTCTCTTCATGTATTTACGAGTAGCTTTAGGTCCAATCTTCACGCTGATATATAAATGAATAATAGAAGCAATTGTAATACCTGTACCTATACGGTATGGGCTAGTTCTAAAGAACATTAAAATACGAGTTATTCTATTAATCCATTCTTCATTTAAAAATGGAATTTTGACTAGTAGTGACGTTAAGAAATCCATACCTGGAAGAGGAAGTAAGAAGTATAAGTAAAGAATTTCAAAAATACCAGTAAAAATGAAGACCTTAAAAAATGAGTAAAGTGGTCCAAAGAACAAATGTCCAAAGGAAAAGCCTACTCTTAAAGTTTTAGTATTACCAAGTCTATCTGCAACTGTAATTTTTGCCATAATGACCTCCTATTTCTTCTCTTCTTTTATTTCTTCAGTTTTTGTATTTTCTTTTTTTACTTCTTCTTTTTTAATTAAATCTTTAATTGTCTTATTAGACATACCGACAACTTGATCGACAGGACACGCAAAGCTTATACCCTGTCCTAAAGTATCAAGATTGACTTTTTGATAAATTGCATGAAGGATTGTTTCAGTTTTATCAGATGTAGTAAGAATAAAGATAATATCTTTTTCTGGATGAATCAGAATATTAAAAGCTTTTTCAGCTTCTTGTCTAGCAGTACCTCTACCGCTGACAATAGTTCCTCCAGGTGCGCCACATTCTCTTGCCGCATCCATAACATCATCAGAATAACCAGAATTAACGATTGTAATGATTAATTGATAATTTGATTGAGCCATATCATCTTCCTCCTTCCTTCATATTTGATAAGAATAAATAAGCAGACACTCCTATCATTGAATCAATAGGTACAGTAAAGGCTACCCCTTTAGCGCCTTTAACTTTAAAGTACTTATCTTCATAGGCTGCTAAAATTTCTTTAACTCTTTCTTCTTTAACTAAAGATACTACAATTGCTTTACCTTGTTCAATTGCACCAAGAATACTTGCCAGTTCACTCGGTGCAGTACCTTTTGCATAAATAACTGTTTGCATATTTACTTCATATCCTTCTAAAGCAGACATAAAGAAATCAGCTTTAGAACGATTACAAATCGTAAATAACATTTTTAATTTTTTCGGAGATTTTAATTTTGCCATACTTTACCTCCTATTTAAAGCTGATGATTTGTTCATCATCTGCTCTAACAATCTTTCTAAATCTATTTTTAATTCTTCTTCTTTCTGCAATTACTCCCTTTACACCAAGTAACTGAATACTAATTAAAGGAGCAAGCGCTACTAGTGCTACTACTCCAAAAGCATCTTGAAGCATATTTTCAGGTTGAAGAACTGAACATACCCCAATAGCAAAAGGAAGAATGAAAGATGAAGTTAATGGACCTGAAGCAACTCCGCCTGAGTCAAAAGCAATCGCGGTATATACTTTAGGTACAAAGAATGATAATCCTAAGGAAATTAAATATCCTGGAATAATGTAATAAAGAATTGAGAAATTAAAAACAATTCTAATAATAGATAAGCCAATGGCTCCTCCTACACCAATCATTAAAGAAATCATCATTGATAAACGACTAATATTACCAGTAGTAACTTCTTCAACTTGATGAGTTAAGACACTAACTGCAGGTTCAGCAAGAACTACTACCATACCAATAATTAAACCAAATAAAATAGGAGCAATATTTGAGAAATGCGCCATTTGTTCACCAATGCTAAAGCCAATTGATAAATATCCAAACTCAGCGCAAGTTAAGAAAATAATTAAACCTAAGAATGTATAAAAAATACCAACAAAGATTTTAATTAAGTCTTTTTTCTTCATCTTAATAAAGATAAATTCAATGATCATAAAGAAGGCTACTATTAGCCCTAGAGCAATCGCGACATTCTTAATAGTATCTACTAAATGTTCAAGTAATGAACTACCAATATCTTGAGATAAAGCATATGAAGATAAATCAAATAAATTAGTTGAATTTAACAAATTAGAATCAATACCTAAGCCTAAGAATAAAACTGCAATAATTGGACCAATAGAACATAATGCTACTAAACCGAATGAATTTTCTTTAGCCCCTCTTCCTCCAACGATATTTGCAATACCTAAGCCTAAAGCCATAATGAAAGGAACAGTAATAGGACCAGTAGTAACTCCTCCAGAGTCATAACATAAAGCTAAAAAATTACCTTTATCATCTAAAAGAAGTAAGCAAGTTAATGCAAACATAACCATGTAGAAGAACATGATTAAGAATGATAAATTCTGTTTAGTAATAATTTTAATAACTGCAATAACTAAGAATAGTCCTACTCCTACTCCAATCCCAATAATTAAAGCGTATTTATTAATAACTGAACTTACTTGGCTTGAAAGAACTGATAAATCAGGTTCCGCAATAGTAATTAATAAACCAAGTAAGAATAATATTCCAAAGATTAATGAAAGCTTTTTAGTTTTCATTAAGGCACTACCAACTTGTTCACCCATAACAGACATACTAGTTTCTGCACCTAAATTAAATAAAGCAATACCAAAAATTAATCCAATTGAAGAAAAGATAAATACTAAATATTGTGTTAGATTTAATTTAAATAAAGGAGTAAAAGAAAGAATAATAACGATTAAAACAACCGGTAGAACCGATATAATAGATTCTCTTAATTTTATCCAAAGTTGTTTAAACATTATTTCACCCCATTAATTATTAATTTTAATAATTTCTTAATATTAATAAAATAAGATTTTATTCTTTTTTAATTTTAGCATACATACTATTTTAAACAAGTAAAAAGCCACTTTATTAAGTGGCAGGGTCATATTTTATTGTTATAACAAAGTTATTAAGTAGAAATATAAGACTAAAATTCCCATATTTACTAAAGGCAAAGTTAAATTATCAGTTCCTTTATAAGAATATAATTCAATGACCATTGATATTAATCCCATAAATAAAGAAACAGATAATATTGACCACCAAGGCATAGAAGATAAACTAAATAATAAAATTAATGTAAGAAAGAAGATACCAAAGAATAATGCTAAACTTCCTACAATAGTTTTCTTATTATCGCCTCCCTTGACACGCCAATGTTTAGATCCATATCCTTTACCAATTAATGCTCCTAAAGCATCTCCAAACCCTGATGCACAAATAGAAATCAAAGGAATTAATCTATTAAGGCAAAGTCCCCATCCAATATAAATATCGCTTCCCATAACTAAATAAAATAAAGTCATAGAAATAATAATTTCATAAGGATATTTTTCTACAAGTAAATCGTGAAACCATTCTTCTCTTTCTAAAAAAATTAGTCCAATAACAAATAAAATTATAAAATATCCTATTGCGATAATAGAAACTAAATAATTATCAGTATTATAAATTAAAGGAATAATTGAAGAAAACGCAACTAAATGCATCATCTTTCTCCAAACAAAGTCTTTAATTTTATTCTTAAAAAAGAATCTAATGATTAACAAAATAAAAACTAAAACACCTAGGTAAGCAAGTAAGTCTCCAAGAAGTTTTAGTCCATAAATAAATAATTCCATTTTATACCTACAAATAATTTATATTAAAATTATAATCAATAAAAAATAGGTATTCAATAAGTTACTAAACGTAAATTAATAAATTAAAATTTATTTTAAAAATCATTTAATATTTTATTAATAAAATATTATTAGTTTATCAAAAATGCCTATTAAACGGCATTTGATAACAATTTGCAAAAAAATTCATTTACAATCTTGTACACTTTATTACATTTTGTTACAATAGTAATGGGGGAATTGTTTATTTGGAGGATAAAAAATGTCAAAAAGTAATATTGCTAAAAAGAACATCTCAGAAGCCCTAATGTCATTACTACAAACTAAGCCACTCAGAGATATTACAATTCAAGATCTTGCTGACAAGTCAGGTTACACTAGAGTAACTTACTACCGTCACTTCACTTCTTTATATGAAGTAATTGAATACTATCTTGATTGTTATTCAGATGAATACTTAGCACAAAACCCAATGGACTTCGATTCTTTACCACCAAGAGTCTTCTATACAAGATTCTTCGAACACTTCCTTGAACCAAAAGCAAAAGAAATCGTAAATATCTTAAAGAAGCAAAATTTATTAAACCTTCTCAAAAAGAATTTCGATAAATACATGCTCATCGGTGGAAAGACAGGATACGGCTATTTATTCTTCTCAGGTGGACTATTCAACGTCTACATTTCTTGGGTCAACAAAGGATATCCAGAATCACCTGCAGAATTAGCTGACTACTTCGTTCACTTCTTCTCAATGTTAAATGACAACGAAGTAAATCCATCACGTTTCTAATACAAAATTAGATATAATCGCGGACATAAAAGGTGCTCTATTCGACAGAGCATCTTTTTTGTTGCTACAAAAATAAAAACGCCCGGAGGAGGATCCGAACGTTTTAGTAGCATAAAAGATAATTTAGCGGTTCTTATCTCTTATTTAGGTTGTTTGCCGATGTATGCTAAGATACCACCATCGACATATAAAATATGTCCGTTGACAGCATTTGATGCATCGGATGCTAAGAATACAGCTGGTCCACCTAATTCGTCTGGATTAAGCCAACGACCTGCTGGTGTTCTTGAACAAATAAATTGATCGAATGGATGTCTGCTACCATCTGGTTGAACTTCTCTTAATGGAGCAGTCTGTGGAGTAGCAATGTATCCAGGTCCAATACCATTACACTGGATATTGAATTCACCATATTCTGCACAGATGTTTCTTGTTAACATCTTTAAACCACCTTTTGCAGCAGCATAAGCAGAAACAGTTTCTCTACCAAGTTCACTCATCATTGAGCAAATGTTAATGATTTTACCATG
>DEWM01000041.1:8311-9776 GCA_002363635.1 Caryophanales bacterium UBA3210
TATTAACTAAAATATCAATAACACCGACTTCTTCTTCAATCTTCTTAACCATAGCTTGAACTTGGTCTTCTTTAGTGACGTCACAAACATAACCGTGAACTGGAATACCAGCTGCTTTGTAGTTTGCTAAACCTTTGTCGACAAATTCTTGGTTAATATCATTGAAAACAATTTTTGCACCAGCTGCAGCAAATGCTTGAGCAATGCCAAAGCCAATACCATAAGATGCGCCTGTAATTAATGCGACTTTACCTTCTAATGAAAACTGATTCATATTCTTTTTCCTTTCGACTTATTTTAAGTCTGTTGCTTTGATAACATCCATATCATCGTATGTCTTGTTTTCACCACACATAGCCCAAATGAATGTATAGTTCTTAGTACCAAATCCTGAATGGATTGACCAAGATGGTGAGATAACTGCTTGTTCATTTTTCATAACAATAGTTCTAACTTCTTGAGGTTGTCCCATTAAATGGAAGACAACATCATCTTCACCTAAATCGAAATAGAAGTAAACTTCCATTCTTCTTTCATGAGTATGGCAAGGCATTGTATTCCAACCACTGCCTTCTTCAATATGAGTTAAGCCCATTGATAACTGACATGTTTCAAGAACATCAGAATGAATGAACTGGTTAATAACTCTCTTGTTCATATGAGCATCGTCACCACATGGTTTTTTAGCAGCCTTTTCAATTGGTAAATAAACTGTTGGGCATGTCTTATGAGCAGGTGAACTTGCCATATAGAACTTTGCAGGATGAGAAGAATCGACTGATTCAAATATTACATCCTTAGTTCCCATACCAACATATAAGGCATCAGTTCTATGTAAGATATATGTCTTACCGTCTAAAGTAACTTTGCCATCTCCACCTAAGTTAAAAATACCGAGTTCTCTTCTTTGTAAGAAGTAATCTGCTCTTAATGCATCACCTGCTTCAAGCTTTAAAGCTTTAGTAACAGGATAAGCACCGCCTGCGATAATTCTATCTTGGTGTGAATATGTTAATGCAATATCATCTTTTACAAAAACATCTTCAATTAAATAATGCTTTCTTAATTCTTCAGTTGTGTAATGTTTTGAATCATCTGGATGATTTGCGTATCTAACGTCTAATTCTCTCATTATAAACTCCTATCTTTGAACTCTACCTGATGCGTCTCCACCTGCTAAAGCATTAACTTCTGCTTCAGAAACTAAGTTGAAGTCGCCTGGGATTGTGTGTTTTAATGCTGATGCTGCAACTGCAAATTCAAGAGCTTTTCCTTGATCTTCTGGCCATTTTAATAAGCCGTGGATTAAGCCACCTGAGAATGAGTCACCGCCACCAACACGGTCAATAATTGGGAAAATATCATAGTGTTTTGATTCGTAGAAATCTTTTCCGTTATAAATTAATGCTTTCCAACCGTTGTGTGAAGCACTGTAAGATTCTCTTAATGTTGAAACAACATATTT
>DEWM01000047.1 GCA_002363635.1 Caryophanales bacterium UBA3210
AATATTATTGAAGAACCTGAAGCAATTGAAAAATTATTAGAATTAAAAGAAGCATATTTTGAAAAGAAAAAATTATTTGAAGATAAATTAAAAGATTTCTTTGAATCATGTAAGTTTGATTATTCTAAGAAATTCAATTATTACGAATGGTATACAGATACTTCTTTCAGTGAATTAAAGAAGATTATTGCAACTTGGGTTAAGAATATTGACCAAGTTGTTGAAGTTGTTAGATATAACGCTTTAACTGAAAGCTTCTATAAATCAGGCTTAAAGGGTTTACTTGAATATTATTATTCATCTAATAAATATGAACATTTAGATGATATTCTCTTGTTTGAATATTATGATGCATTGATTAATTATGCATATGTTAAATATCCTCAATTATCTAAATTTAAAGAGTATAAGATTGAAAGAATTATTGATATCTTTAAAGAACTTGATAGTAAATTAATGGTAGAAAACATCCGCGATATCTTAAAGATTCATTATGACAATATGCCTCATATTAATGATGATACTAAAGATATGACGATCATTAGACGTGAACTTCAAAAGAAGAAGAATCAAATGCCTATTAGAAAACTTTTCTCAAGAACTGGTGCATCAATTCAACGTATTAAACCAGTCTTTATGATGAGCCCTATTTCAGTCGCGTCTTTCTTACCTCCAAAAGAAGTTGTCTTTGATCTTGTTATCTTTGATGAAGCTTCTCAAGTTAGACCGGTTGAAGCATTTGGACCATTATTACGTGCAAAACAAATTGTCGTAGTAGGTGACTCTAAACAATTACCTCCTACAACTTTCTTTGATACAATGACATCTAAATTTGATGATGTTAATGATGAAGATTATGATATTTCAAATATGGAAAGTATCTTATCTTTACTTCTTGCAAAAAATATTCCAGAAAGAACATTATCTTGGCATTATCGTTCACGTAACCAAAGTTTAATTTCAGTTTCTAATAACGAATTCTATAACCACACATTAAAGGTCTTCCCATCAGTTTATGATAAAGATCCTAGCCAAGGTTTAATTTTTAAATATTTACCTGAATCATCTTATGCAAGAGGTGGTTCTAGAACTAATAAGATTGAGGCTAGAGAAGTAATTAAAGCAGTTCTTGAACATGCAGAAAATTATCCAAATATGTCTCTTGGTGTAGTTTCTTTCTCTTTAGCCCAGCAAGAAGAATTATATAGAGAATTTGATAACCAAATTAAGAAAGTAACTAATCCTCAAGTTAAAGCTTTCTTTGATTCTACTAAAGATGAACCATTCTTTATTAAGAACCTAGAAAGTGTACAAGGGGATGAAAGAGATGTTATCTTTATTTCAGTTGGTTATGGTTATGATGAAAACCATAATATCACAATGGACTTTGGTCCTTTAAATAAGGAAGGTGGAGAACGTCGTCTTAACGTCTTGATTACACGTGCTAAATCTAAATGTGTCGTCTTCTCTAATATTACTTCTCATGATATTAACTTATCTAAGACATCTGCTTTAGGTGTAATTGCTTTAAAGAGATTCTTAGAATATGCACAGAATAGAATTATCTTCTTATCTAAGAATAAAGAACAAATTGATGATTCATTCTCAGATTATCTCAACCAAAAATTATCTGAATATGGATATGAAATTGATAAATCTATCGGTGCAGAAGTTGGTATTGACCTTGCTGTTTATGATAAAGAACTGGAAAGATTTACCGTTGGTATTGAATGTGATGGAGGAGCATATAAGAATCTAGAATCTGCGACAGATAGAGAAAGAATTAGAAGAAACGTCTTAAAGAATTTAGGTTGGAAGATTTATCACGTTTGGTCTCCTGATTATTATCGTAACCCTAAGAATGAATTTGAAAAATTATTAGACTTCATTCAAGAAGCAAAGAAAGAAACTTCAGAAGAAATAGTTCATAATAAAGAAATTACTATTACTAGAGGTAAAGAACAAAAGACCAAAGAAGTTGAAATTTGTGTTCCTTACAAGTCTTACAGTGGACCAAAGAGAAGAGCACTTGTCTTATCGAATAAAGAAGACTTAACTAAGTTAATTGAAAAGATTGTTAAGGCTGAAGCTCCACTTGCATATCCATTACTTAAGAAGAGATTATTACTCATCACTTCATCTACTAAATTAACTGATGAACAGAATAATTTAATCTTAACTATCTTAAAAGAAGATGAGAACTTATCTTATAGAAATGACTTCATTTACGATGTTAATAATCCAAAAGTAGAAGTAAGAAACCGTGAATTACTAGATAGATATTATAAGAAAGCAGAATTTATTGCGCCTGAAGAATATATTGCTTTTATCTATAATGTCCTTAATTCGGGTGAAGCATCGACAAAAGACGATGTCTTAAAACTTATTCCTCAAGTCTTAGGTGTTCCTAAAAATAAATATTCAACAGAAAAGATTGAATCATTAATTAATAACTTAATTAGTGAAAACAAGCTTTATGTTGAAGATGAAGGATTATTTATTAATGATTAAAAAAAGGCTTGGTACCTCAAAATTGGTATCAAGCTTTTTCATAATTTAATCAATTTAGAAACAAAGAAACCTTCAAAATATTCGTTAGGTTTAACACAGATTACTCCCTCAAGAGTAGTAGGTAATAATTCTAAAGGTAATGATGTTTTAATTTCAATTGGTTCAATTTTAACTTTTCCTGTTTTTAAGATTTGTTTTAAGATTTCTTCGTTTTCACTTGGAAGAATAGAACAAGTTGAATAAATCATAGTTCCACCTTTAGATAAGATTTGAAGGCCTTTTTTAATTAAAGCAAGTTGAGCTTTAGTAGATTTTTCAATTAATTTATCGGTGAAATAGATAAAAGTTTTTTCATTAGTTAAATCTAATGTTCCACTTCCTGAACAAGGTGCATCAAGTAAAATCTTATTAAAACGCATGAATTCATCGAGTTGTCTAGCGTCTTTAACCATGACATTAGTTCTAGTTGCGCCTAATTTCTCAACGTTATGTTTTAATTTTTCTGCACGTAGAGGATTAAGTTCACAGGCAGTAATACAAGCTTTGTTAGAAGTTAAGGCTGCCATTTGAGTAGTTTTACCTCCTGGTGCCGCGGCCATATCTAAGATATGTGAAGATTCATCAATATCTAAAAATAAAGGAGGGAGCATTGAAGATAAACTTTGTAAATAAATTTTACCTTCATTATAAATATCAAGTTTCCATAAATCGTTTTCTTTTACGTTATCAATAATGAAAGCATCATTATAGAAATCAACTTCTTGATAAATGATATTGTTATCATTAAAAGCCTTAATAACTTCTTCTTTAGTTGCTTTTAAAGTGTTAACTCTTAAAGTTACTTTTCTAGAAGAGACATATCCATCAATAATCTTATTAGAGAGATTTTCTCCATAAGCTTCATTTAATCTATTTAGAAAAAATTCAGGTACAGTTTTATTCATAGATATCCTCACTTTCTAGAGTATTATAGCATAATATATCTTTATTTATATAATTAAAAAATAATGATAATTTATTTGATAAAACTATCATTTGAAAATTATAAACGCTTTCATAATTTATCTTCTATAAATGTATCTATAATACATAGTCGGAAAGAAGGATAATATGAAAAACTTTAAAGCTAAATTAAGACATTTTATTTCAGTATTATGTGAAGAACTTGGTAAAGCAGAAGCTTATCAAATGAGAAGTGGTAAATAAGATTAATTAGGTAAAACTAGTTAATCTTTTTTATTTGGAAAATATCTTGAAAATGTCTATTAATGTTATAAAAAGCCGTTTTTATTGCATTAAATTTATTTGTGAAATAAAATTGAGCTTGTAAAAAAAAGGAGCGAAATATGGATTTTAAAGCATGGTTTTTCGTGTTGTTTTCAACTTTATGTTGGGGTATAGCGGAAATCTTTTATAAAAAAGGTAGTTTAGAAAAAGAAAAATATTCTCATTTAAAAATTGCGATTTTAGTAGGTATTTTTATGGGTATCTACGCGACAATTATTTTATTTACACAAGGTGTTGATTTAGCATCTTTCCCATTGAACTTTGTCTTATATTTACCAGTATCACTTGCTTACATTGTTTCAATGGTTTGTTCTTACTTTGGGGTAAGATATATTGAAGAAAGTATTTCTGATCCTATTGAAAACTCATCTGCTGCAGTAGTAGTTGTTTTATGTTCAGTTATTCTTCATGAAACTTATGAAATTCCTGTATATGTGGCAGCCTCTGTAATTGCTGTAGGCATTATTTTACTTGGTATCTTTAGTCATAAAGAAACAAAAACTAGAGGTGAAAAGATTGGTAAAAAACTTGCTATATTTGCTATAGCAATGCCATTCTGCTATATGATTCTTGATGCAGTTGGCACATTCTTAGATATTTATTATGTTGATGTAGAAGATGTTGCAGATTCTATTTTAAGAGGAGTAACAGAGGCTAACTTAGAACATACTGCAAACTGCGCATATGAATATACATTCTTATTAGTTGCCATTGGCTTATATATCTTTATTAGATGTAAAGGTGAAAAGTTATTTGATTTAGGTGAGGCTAAAGAAGTTAATCAAGATGGTACAGTAAGTGAAAAGAAATGGTATTTAAAAGTTTTAGATCAAAAATGGAAGATACTTGCTGCAATTTTTGAAACTGGAGGACAAGCTACTTACATATTTGCTTTATCTAATGGTGCAGGTATTGCCGCGTTAATTCTCAATGCTGGTACAGTTGTTGTTTCACTTATCTTATCAAGAATTTTCTTAAAAGAAAAATTATCATGGAAACAGTATCTAGCAATTTTAGTTATTATGATTGGTATTTTAACAATCGGTTACTTAGATGCATAGTAACAAAATTATAAATTAATAAAGATTTGGGGTGATAATATTATGTATTATCTCCCTTTTTATTGACTAACTAGGATATTTTAATTAAAATTAAAACGATTTATATATCAAAATTATAGGAGAAATTAAATTTATGGCAATTGAAGCAGGCGATTTTAGAACAGGTTTAACATTATTAATCGATGGCGATCCATGGGTTGTTATTGATTTCATGCACGTAAAACCAGGTAAAGGTGCAGCTATCTTAAAAACAAAGATGAAAAACTTAAGAACTGGTTCTACACAAGAAAGAAACTTTAACGCATCTACAAAATTTGATGCTGCTCAAATTCAAACTAAGAAAGTTCAATACTCATACAAAGATGGTACAACATACTACTTAATGGATATTGATACATATGAACAGTATGAACTTGATGAAGAAAAGATTGGTTTCAACAAATATTTCATGATTGAAGGTAGCGAACTCAAAGTTGTCTTCTATGAAGGCGAAGTACTTGATGTTCAACTTCCAGAAAAGATTGAACTCGAAGTTACTGAAACTACTCCAGCAATTAAAGGTGCTCCATCAACACAAACTAAAGATGCAGTCACAAATACTGGTTTAAGATTAAGAGTTCCTCAGTTCATTGAACAGGGTGAAAAGATTTTAGTCTTCACAGCAGACGGAAAGTACGATTCAAGAGCTTAATATAAGCTCTTTTTTCTTATAAGGTAAGAATATGAGAAAAGTAGTTTTAATTACTGGTGGAGCAAAAGGAATTGGTAAAGCTATTGCAGAAATTATGGCATCATCTTCTTATGATGTTGTCATTAATTATCGTTCTTCTAAAGATGAAGCAGATAAGTTGAAAGATGAATTAGTTTCTAAATACAACGTTAATGTTTTAACTTATCAAGCAGATGTATCAAGTGAAGAAGAAGTCGATGAGATGGTTTCTTATATTGAAGATAAATTAGGCGGAGTAGATATTTTAGTTAATAATGCTGCTGTTGATTTATCAAATATGTTCCACGAAAAGAAAATAGAAGATTTCAAAAAGACTTTAGATATTAATGTTATCGGTGCTTTTATTGTTTCAAAAAGAGTATATAAACATATGTTAGACAATAAATGGGGAAGAATTATTAATATTTCTTCAACTAATGGAATTAATACTTATTACCCAATGTGCCTTGAATATGATGCTTCGAAAGCTGCATTAAATTCTTTAACACATAATTTGGCGCTTCAATTTGCTCCTTACATTAATGTAAATGCTGTGGCACCAGGATTTATTGGCACAGAAAGTGAACTTGATGGATATGATGAAGAATTCTTAAAACTAGAACAAGAAAAGATTTTAGTTGGTAGATACGGCGATCCTAAAGAAGTCGCGAAAGTTGTTAAATTCTTAGCAAGTGATGATGCAAGCTATATCAATAACACAATAATTAGAGTAGATGGTGGTCAATACGGAAGCAATTAGTCTTCCGTTTTTCTTTATAAAATAAAAACTAAGAAGTATTTATGTTACCTCTTAGTTTTATCATAAGAAAAGTGGGACTTAATAAAGTTCCTTTTTTGATAATTTTATTTATTCTTTGCAATCTTACTTAACGCAAGCATAATGCCGAGCTTACCATATTCTTGAGTAAGTCCGCCTTGCATATATAAAGTGAATGGTTCACATACTGGAGCGTCTGCAGAAAGTTCAATTGTTGAACCTTGAGTAAAAGAACCTGCTGCCATTACTTCATCAAATGGGTAACCTGGCATTGGTGCAGGTAAGACTCTAACGAATGAATCGATTGGAGAAGATTCTTGGATACCTTGAGTGAATTTAACAAGGTTTTCTTTATTCTTTAATTCAACTGTTTGAATAATATCTGTTCTTACTTCGTTGTATCTTGGTGAAACACCTTCAAATCCCATCTTTTCAAGCATATATGAAGAGAAGATAGCAGTTTTTAATGCGTTTTTAGTAGCAGTAGGTGCCATAAAGATACCTTTAAAGAATGAATTTAATTGATTGAAGTTTGCGCCTAAATCCTTTCCAATTCCTGGAGCAGTTAGTCTTTCTGCGACCATATGGACTAATTCTTTGTCACCTGCAACGTAACCACCGGTAGTGGCAACTCCTCCACCTAAGTTTTTCATAAGTGAACCGACACAGATATTTGCCCCGACGTGGCAAGGTTCGTATTCTTCGACTAGTTCACCATAGCAGTTGTCGACCATAATGATGACATCTTTATTTACTTTTCTAATTGCTTTAATGATTTTTTCAATCTTTGCAATAGTTAATGAATCTCTTTGAGAATAGCCTCTTGAACGTTGAATTTCTACTAATTTAACGTTGTTTTCTTTTAATCTAGTAACAATCTTTTCTTCATCAAATTCATTGTTAACTAAATCGATTTGTTCGTATTTTACTCCGTTAGCCTTTAATGATTGAGAAGATTCACCGACTAGTCCAATCATTTCAAGTAATGCATCATATGGAGCACCTGTTAAAGAGATCATAGTATCTCCGTGCTTAAGTAACGCTGAGAAAGTTAAATATAAAGCGTTTGTACCGGACATGATTTGAGGTCTAACTAATGCATCTTCTGCTCCTAAGGTAGTGGCAAAGATCTTTTCAAGTTTTTCTCTACCTGCATCGTAGAAACCATATCCATTAATATCTTCAAAATCAGAATATGAAACTTTGTTTTCAATGAATGCTGATAAGATTCTATTTGAGTTAATCATACAAATTTCATCTACACGTTCGTAAATTTCTTTTAAATCTTTTTCTGATTGTTTTGCAAGTTCTAATATTTCTTTGTTAATTTTATCTAAAACCATAGTATTTATACCTCGTTACTAAAAAATAATACCACATTCTTCTTTTATATATATAGAAAAAATTAATCTTAAAAAGAATTAAAAATACGCTTTATAAGAAAGATATTTATTTAAAACAAGTATTTGCTGATACTTTTCTTTAAAACGTCTAAAAATGGCTAGAAACTAAAAAGAATGAGGCTTTGGCTCATTCTTTAAGTTTGAAATTATAAATATTTAACCATTTCATCGTAAATATCAGCGTAATGGTCATCAATTAGGCCAAAGTCCATTTTCTTATATGACCAAAGGGCTCTACCGATTTGATAATGTTCAAAAGCTTCATTAATTTGCATCATCCATACTAAAGTAGAGACAAGGTCAGCTCGGTCAATAACCCCATATTCTCCGCAGTAAAGTTCAACACCGTTTTCTTTAGCGTAATCGACAGCTTCTTTAAATAGATCGATAAAGAAGTTTGGTTTCTTTAATAATTTGATAGCATCTTCTGTTTTACCAAGAGTGCCATTAGTTACTGAAGGACAAATAGAAGCAATTTTACGGTATTCTTTGTCAGGAAGCGGATAAGAAATCTTAAAATTTAAAGGCATTTTTTCCATCCAATATGCACCTTGATGAGTAAAGGCCATAGGTTCGTAGCAGTGAATATTATAAACAATATTTTTATCAGTAGGTTTAGCGTTCCATTTAACAGTCTTTACAGAAGAATAACCAACTCCTCCATATAAGATTTTTACAGTAGGACAATTCTTTCTAATTACTTGAATACATCTTAAAGCAAGTTCATTCCATGATTCTAAATATGAATAATCAGTAACTTCATTAAGCATTTCAAACATCATCATATTTTGATATGCAGCATATTTTTTTGATAATTTATCCCAAATATCTAAGAATAATTCTTTTAGTTCTTCATTTTCGAAAAATGATGAAGAATAGTTTTTATCATCAAAACTATATCCAGGTGCTTTATGTAAATCTAAGACGACATTTAGACCATGTTTTTTACACCACTGCAAGCATAAATCTATATAGTGATAACCTATTTCACGTTCTTTCTTTTCTTTTTCGTCATAGATATTTTCAAAATCAACTGGAAGACGAAGATGGTCACATCCCATTTCTTTAATTCTCTCGATATCTTCTTCAGTAATGAATGTGTCTAAATGTTCTTTAGTAAGTTTTCCTTGACTTAACCAACCACCTAAGTTGATTCCTTTTTTAAATCCTTCTAACATTCTTTCTCCTCCTTATTGAATGTGTAAGTTATTTCTTCATGATATTTTTGACCTTTCTTAAGGACATCTAATTTATCTTTTAAGAATGGACTATTAATTGTATTTGGATGATACATAGCTTCTAAACATACTGCGTTATATGGACGTGCTATTTTGTTGTTATTCATTATTTCTTCGCCTACATAATTACAAGTGTAAATTACTACTACTGGATAAGTAGTTTTAATGCTTAATGATCTATTTGAAACAGGGTCTAATAAATAAATTTGTTCTTTGTTTTTATTAACTTCATCAAAGATGTAAGGGAAGTCGTATCCATTGGTATTATTAATAATTTCTTTATTGAAGAGATTATCTTTAATAGCGTGCATATTTTTAAAAGAATAAATAGGTGAACAAGATATAATTTCTTGAGGAATTAATTTTTCTATTCTTTCCATCTTAGAAGCATTAATAAATAATTGATGTTCTAAAATATTATTTTTAGCATTACCACTTAAATTGAAATAAGTGTGGTTAGATAAATTTAGTAATGTATCTTGATCGCAAGTTGCGTCATATTCAAGATTTAAAACATTATTATTCTTATACAAAGTATAAGAAACTTTTAAATCTAGATTGCCTGGATACCCTGATTCTTTGTCGACTGAGTAATAAGAAAATATTATTTTTATGTAGTCTTCAGTTTCTTCTTTTTGAGAAGAAAATTCTTTAAAAGCAAGAGAAGAAGATCCTCCATGTAGACCATTAGGATCACTTGATTCAATGACATAATCTTTATTATTTAAAGAGAATTTAGAAGAAGAAATTCTTCCTCCGGTTCTTCCGATTGTTTTACCAAAATAAGAATTATCATAAGGAAATTCATCTTTGTTTTTAGTTGTATAAACAATGGATTCTTGAAGACCATTTTTATCTAGAGTTTTTATATCGTAGATAGATGCTCCAACATTACATAAAGTAACTTTAGTGCCTAAATTATTTTCAATATCAATAAAAGTTAACATATTAAATCCCCTTATTTTTAATAATATTTTGATAATGGAAGAAGGAATCTTTTTTGATTCTTTCATTATTTGAATAATTAATATAAACTAGACCAAAGCGTTTAGATAGTCCATTGTTCCATTCGAAATTGTCGAGTAATGACCAATAATAATATCCTCTTAAATCTATTTCTTTTGATACTTTATCTAATTCTTTTAAATATTCATTAATATATTCAATTCTTTCTTCATCATGAACCTTATTATCTTTACTTAAAATATCGTCATTACAATATCCATTTTCAGAAATTGCAATAGGGTGTTTATATCTTTCGTAAAGGTATTTAGGACCATAATATAGAGTAGAAGGAATTACTTGTAACCAAGGAACGTTTCCTGTTTTATAACCTTTACTCATATCAGCAATTTTTAAGTTATTGTTTTCATCTAAAGAAGCATAAGTTCCTGTGTAGAAATTATAATAAATAATGTCTATTTTTTGGGAAATTAGTTCTAAATCACCTTCTTTAATATCGGGTAAAATATCTTTAAAATCTTCGTAATAATTCTTAGGGTAATTTCCAAAAATAATTGGGTCTAAATAGATAGGAGTTTGGTTAACAAATTCTCCATTCTTATCTAAATAAAACATTGCTTCATAACATTTTTTATATAGTAAATCATCTTTAGTTATAGGAATTAATGGTCTCATACATGGCGCAATACCTATAAAAGAAGAAGGAACATTTTTTCTTATGACTTTAACTGCTGTACCATGCATTAATAATAAGTTATGAACACAAACTAATAAGTCTTTAGTACTTAATTTTAATCCTGGTGCATGTACTCCATACATATGTCCTAAAGTAAGAATTACTTGAGGCTCATTGACAGTAATAAATTCGTTAGTATAAGGAGATAATGCTTTAGTAATAACATCGACATATTTTTCAAAATAAGAAACGATGTCACGGTTTAAAAAACCACCTTTATCTTGAATCCATTGAGGTAAATCCCAATGATATAAAGTGATTAATGGTTTAATACCATTACTTACTAATTCTTTACATAAAGAGATATAATATTGAATGCCTTTTTCATTAGGATTATTATTTTCATCTATTACTCTAGTCCAGGCAATACTAAAACGATAAGAAGAAACTCCAAGTTCTTTTAATAATTTTACGTCTTCTTTGTATTTATAATATGATAAAGCACATGTTGATCCGTCAGTAGAATCATCAATGTTACCTTTGATTTTAGTAAAATTATCCCAGATTGAAGGGACTTTGTTATCTACGTTAGGTGCGCCTTCAATTTGATAAGAAGCTGTAGCGCATCCAAAGACAAAATTCTTATTAAACATAATTTCCTCCAAATAAAATGGGGCAATGTTGCCATTGTCCCGTTTATTTATTAATTATGGCAATTAATTAATTTTTTTAACTGTTTCACCTTTTTGCATATAACCTTTAACAGAAATACGTTCTGGTAGAGAAGTTTTTGGATTTTCAATTAAGTCAATTAATTTTCTTGCTGCTTGAATTCCAATTTCTGAAGAGTTTTGTACATATGTAGTTAAGACTGGACGAAGTAATCTAGAAAGTTTAATGCCATCATAACCGACAATAGAGATATCTTCAGGAATTCTTAAACCATGTTTTTCAATTTCAGTGATGCCACCTAAAAGAGAATAGTCATCTGGATACATAATAACTGTTGGTCTATCAGGAAGTTCGAGTAATTCTCTTGTAGCTTTGCCTGATACTTGAGGAATATGATATGCACCTTGTTTGATATATTCTTCTTTTACTGGAACGTTATGAATTGCACATGCTCTATAAAATGAAGTGACACGTTTTTGAGTAACTGATGTGTCATCACCTTGAATGAAGGCAATTTTCTTATGTCCGTTTTCTACTAAATAAGAAATGATATCTTGAATACCTTGGACGTTATCTGAATCTACTGATGATTTGTCATTGAAATCATAGTCAATAGTAACTGTAGGAAGACTGCTATCTACTAATTTGATAACTTCAGGATCTTTAAAATCGACAGAAGCAATAATTACTCCATCAACATTTCTATATTTAGCATGTTCATAGAAAGTTAAATTATTGTTTGAAAAATGGTGAGAAATGAAGGTGATATCATAACCATTCTTTTCTGCTTCATCTTTGATTGAGTTAAGAATAGTAGAGAAATATTCGTGTTCTAAACCAGATGATGTTTTATCGACAAAAAGAACTCCAATATTGTAGCTTCTATTTGTTTTTAAAAGTCTTGCAGAAGCATTAGGAACATATCCCATTTCTTTTGCAACTTGCTGTACATATTCGATTGTTTTTTGGCTTAAATCAGATTTGCCACTTAAAGCTTTTGAAACTGATGCAATTGATAATCCACAAGATTCTGCAATATCCTTAATTTTAACCATAAATTCCTCACACTTTTATCGTTACCCTTAATCGTTTAAGGGTCCTTAATTTAATAATAAGTGCCAAAAGCATAAAAGTCAACCGATTAAAGAGCATTTATAAAATAAAAAAATACAATTTTTATAGCAAAGCTATAATATATGAAAAAATTATCTTACTAAAACGTTTGACTAAGATATAAGATTTCAAATCCTTTAAATCTGTCAAGTTATTTCAAAAATAATAATTTTTTCACTGTAAATGCACAGAAAACTTATTTTTATGCTTAAAATTGATTGCTTTATTATGAAATTTAGATATAATTTAATTAGGTAACCTTAAACGTTTTCGTAAATGTGACGAAAGGAAATAGAAAATTATGAAATTTGGACATTTTGATGACAGTAAAAGAGAGTATGTAATTACCGATTACAACACACCTCTACCTTGGATTAATTATTTTGGACAAGATGGTTTCTTTTCTTTAATGAGTAATACTTGTGGAGGATATATGTTCTACAAGGATGCGAAGTTAAGACGTATTACTAGATTTAGATATAATAATGTTCCTCGTGATTTTGGAGGTAGATATTATTACATCAATGATAATGGTACTATTTGGAACCCAGGGTTCTTACCATTAAAAACTAAACTTGATTCTTATAAATGTCGTCATGGCATGGGATATAGTATTTTTGAATCAGAAAAGAATAAATTAAATGCTGAATTATTATGCTTTGTTCCACTTAAAGATTTATGTGAAATTAATATGCTTACTTTGAAAAATGATTCAAATGAAGTTAAACATATTACTTTACATGGTGTTATTGAATGGTGTTTATGGAATGCAGTGGATGATCAAACTAATTTCCAAAGAAACTGGAATATTGGTGAAGTAGAAATTGATGAATCAACTATCTACCATAAAACAGAATATAGAGAAAGAAGAAATCATTATGCTTTCTCTCATACAAATATTCCTCATGATGGATATGATTCAGATTTGGATACATGGATGGGATTATATAATTCTTATAGAGATCCAAAAGCTGTTATGGAAGCAACTTCATATCAAAGTAAAGCTTCTGGATGGGCACCTATTGCATCTCATATGTTTAAATTCGATTTAAAACCAGGTGAAGAAAAGACAATTATTTTCCAAATTGGTTATGTCGAAAATGAAGAAGATAAGAAATTTGAAAAATTATCAGTAATCAATAAAGAAAAAGCATATGAATTACAAAAGAAATATGCAACTAAAGAACAAGTTGAAAAAGCATTTGAAGAATTAAAAGAAAAATGGATTAACTTACTTTCAACTTTACATGTTGAATCAGATAATCCTAAGTTTGATAGAATGGTCAATATTTGGAACCAATATCAATGTATGGCAACATTCAATATGTCACGTTCTGCTTCATATTATGAATCAGGTACTGGTAGAGGTATGGGATTTAGAGATTCTTGCCAAGACTTATTTGGTTTCTTACATTTAATTCCAGAGAAATCTAGAGAAAGAATTAAAGATATTGCATCAATTCAATTTAAAGATGGTTCTACTTACCATCAATATCAACCATTAACTAAACGTGGTAATGCTGATATCGGTGGAGGATTCAATGATGATCCATTATGGTTAATTGCAGCAGTAGCACAGTACATTAAAGAAACTGGAGATTATTCAATTTTAAATGATCCTACTCCATTTAATAATGAAGAAGGTTCAGAAGTTCCACTTCTTGATCACTTAAGAGCATCATTTAATTTCATTGTTACTCATAAAGGTCCACATAACTTACCTTTAATTGGTCGAGCGGACTGGAATGACTGCTTGAATTTAAACTGTTTCTCAAAAACACCAGGTGAATCTTTCCAAACTGCATCTAACTTTGATTCTGGCAAGGCTGAATCAGTATTTATCGCTGGTATGTTTGTTTTATATGGCAATGAATTTGCAGAGATCTTAAAACATATTGGTAACAATGATGAAGCTAATAAAGTATTAGAAGAAGTTAAGGTAGTTGAAGAGGCAACTATTAAATATGGATGGGACGGAAACTGGTTTACTAGAGCATATGATGCTTTTGGTAATAAAGTTGGTTCAAAAGAATGTAAAGATGGCCAAATTTTCATTGAACCACAAGGTTTCTGTACTATGGCAAGAATTGGAGAAAAATTAGGATATGGTAAGAAAGCACTAGATTCAGTAGAAAAGATTTTAACTAATGATTATGGAGTTGAATTATTATATCCAACATACAAGGAATATCATGTAGAACTCGGTGAAGTTTCTTCTTATCCTCCAGGATATAAAGAAAATGGATCAGTTTTCTGTCATAACAATCCTTGGATAGTAATTGCAAATACTGTTATTGGAGATAACGAAAGAGCATTTGATATTTATAGAAAGAATTGTCCTGCATATTTAGAAGATGTTTCAGAAATTCATAAGACAGAACCTTATGTATATTCTCAAACTATTGCAGGTAGAGATGCTCAAAATTATGGTGAAGCTAAGAACTCTTGGTTAACTGGTACTGCTTCTTGGACAATGGTCGCAGCCTCACAAGCACTTCTTGGTATTAAACCAGACTATGATGGATTAAAGATTGATCCACATCTACCAAAAGAAATTAAACATGCACATGTAACTCGTATTTTTAGAGGTGTTAAATATGATATTGAAATCATTAATAATGCATCTAATAAATATCAGATGTTTGTAAACAATACGCTAGTAAAGGGTAATGTAATTCCATTTAATAAAGTAGACGATGTTATTAAAGTAAAAGTCGAATTATAGTTATCTTAAAAATAAAATCCCCGTTTATTTTTTCTAGACAGAGATAGGTACCGAGAGGTATCTATTTTTGTTTGGTCAATAAAAAAATACAGGCAAATTTGATTGCCTGTATTCACTTAATAATTAATTATTTTTTTTCGTGTTCAGCTTGTTTTTTTGCTAAATCATCATCGAATCTAAATTCCGAAGCGAGAACTTCTGATAAGAATTCGAGGTTTCTTTCGTTTTCTTTGCTAAACATATGAATTACATTTCCGTTGAAACCGAATGTGACATCTTTATTGATGTAATCAACGTGAACTCCATCATTTGGAACAATAGCAATAATATCTTTATTATTGACTGTAGCGTGAATATGAGAAGTTGTACCCATAAGTTCAGTTACGTTAACTCTACCTGTAATACCTTTATCAGTGATTGACATATGATCTGGTCTAACACCTACTAAGATATCTTGTTCTTCAACTTTAGATTTTTTAAGTCTTTCTTGTTTTTCTTTAGATGGTTTAACAACGTATCCATTGATATCTACATAGTAGCCATCTTCTTTCTTGAGAAGTTTAGCATCGAAGTAGTTCATCTGAGGGATACCAATAAAACCTGAAACGAATAAATTACGTGGATGATCAAATACTTCTTGTGGAGTACCGACTTGTTGGATATAGCCATCTTTCATAACAACAATTCTATCTCCAAGTGTCATAGCTTCGATCTGATCGTGTGTGACATAGATGAATGTTGTTTGAATTCTTTGTCTAATCTTAATGATTTCTGCACGCATTTGGTTACGTAATTTTGCATCTAAGTTAGATAATGGTTCATCCATTAATAGAACTTTAGGGTTACGTACAATTGCTCTACCGATTGCAACACGTTGACGTTGACCACCAGATAAGTTCTTTGGCTTTCTATCAAGGTATTCAGAGATATTTAACATTTCTGCAATTTCACGAACCTTGAAATCAATCATATCTTTACTCATCTTTTTGAAGTATGATTCTTCACCTTTGTCAATTAAACCATTACATTCAGTAATACGAGCTTCAGCTTCTTTTTTAACTAATTCGTATTTTTCTAATTTCTTTTGTAATTTTTCTGGTTTATTTGAGTATTTTTCTTTTAATTCTTCTTCAATATGTGCAATCTTTTCTAATTTATTATTTAAATAACGAATTTCAAATTTGTATGTAATATGTTGAGGTAAAATTCTTAATGGGTATGCCATGTTTTGGAATACGGTCATATGAGGGTAGAGAGCATAGCTTTGGAAGACCATAGCAATATCTCTATCTTTTGGTTCGACAGCATTCATAAGTTTGCCATCGATATATAAATCACCTTCAGAAATATCTTCTAGACCTGCAATCATACGTAATGTAGTAGATTTACCACATCCAGAAGGACCTACTAATACAACAAATTCTCCGTGTTTAATATCAAGATTGAATTTTTGAACTGCGACAACACCTTTATCAGTAATTTGAAGATTTGTCTTTTTTACTTTTTCACCTTTTTTAGGCTTTTTATCTATATATGGATAGATTTTAACTAAGTTTCTAATTTTTACGTCTGCCATAATTTGAATTCCTTTACTAACCTTTTACTGAACCGGCTGTTACGCCTTTAATAATAAATCTTGATAAGAAGATATATACAATTACTACTGGAATAATTGATAAGAAGATTGCCATGTAGATACAACCTAAGTCTTTACTACCCCATGATGTTGAAGATAAAGCATTAATCATAATTGGTAATGTCTTTTTATCTTTATTTGATAAGAGTAGAGAAGGCATATATAAGTTATTCCATGAACCAACAAATGAGAAAATAAACTGTACTGCAAGTGCTGGTTTCATAATAGGAAGAACAATTCTATTGAATGTCATGAATTCGTTAGAACCATCCATTCTTGAAGCTTCAATTAATTCCTTCGATACTGTTGATCTTAAATATTGAATCATATAGAAGAATGTTGCAGGAGCTGCAATTGAAGGAATGATTAATAACCATAATTTATTTCTAAAGCCATATTTAATTGCAATTTGATAGAAACCTACTGATGATAACTGAGAAGGAATCATCATAATTGCTAAGATAAAGATTTCTGCTGCTTTCTTTAATTTGAAGTCATATGCCCAAATACCATAAGCAGTTAATGCTGAGAAATAACATGTTAGGAGAGAAGAACCTAATGCGACAATTAATGAATTTTTTAAACCTATAACTGCATTGAATTCACCTCTGAATGAAGTAAATAAGTTATGTAAGTTTTCGAAGAAACTGTCACTTGGAATTAAAACAAGTCCTCCATCTTGTAATTGGTTATTTGATCTAGTTGTATTTATAAATAATAAATAGAAGAAGAAGAATGACATGAATGTTAAGAAAATTAAGAATAAATAACATAATGTCTTAACAACAATTAATTTAATTAATGCTTTTCTACTTTCTGAAGAATCGACTGACTCATATAATTTTGATTTATCTGCCATAATTAACGATCCTCCTTCTTATTGATTGTTTTGAATACGAATATTGATAGAACTGCAGTGATAATAAATAAGATGACTGAGATAGCACCTGCTCTACCGTAGTTCTTCATATTAAGGTAATCATTTAATAACATGATAATTGTTCTTGTACCGCTGTTCTTTGCTTTGTTTGTTAAGACTTGAGGAACATCGAACATCTGTAAGCCACCGATCATAGATGTAATTAATACATAAACAACGATTGGTTTTAATAGAGGAAGAGTCATATCAAATAGTACTCTTCTAGTTGATGCTCCATCAATTCTTGCAGATTCAAAAATTGATTCATCGATACTTTGAATACCTGCCATTAATAGAATAGTTGTGTTACCAAACCACATAATGAAGTTTAAGAATGCAACCATTAATCTTGCAGATGTTTTATTGACTACGAAGTCGAAATGTTCAGGAATCCAACCCATATCTTTAAATAGAGTATATATAGGTCCGATTTGAGAGAAGAGCATTAAGAATAATGCTGAGAAAGCTGAAGCCATAATTAAGTTTGGCATATAGAATGCTGTCTTAAAGAAGCCAGTTCCTTTTAATTTTAATCGTGTAGAAGTGAAAATTAAGGCAAGAATTAGAGCGATAACCATTTGAGGAATTGCTCCGATAATCCACATAATCAATGTGTTGCCGATTGTTTGATATATTTCAATAACCCCTAATGCATTTTCTTGGAATAATCTTTGATAGTTCAGGAAACCGCAGAACTCTGGATGAGCATCAGTGACTAATATTCCTGAGAAAGGATCGTAATCAAAGAAGCTATCGTAAATAGTTAAGAGCTGTGGAACTAGAGTGAAGATAAGATAAATTACAAAGAAAGATGCAATGAAAATATATCCCCACTTAGTGTAACTAAGCTTTTTCTTGGGTTTATTTTCAACTTCATTTAAGCCTTCAATATTACTTGAATTCTCAATGTTTATTTGTGTTGATTGCATTGTCTCACCTCGCTAAAATGTAGTTTTATGTCGAAATAAGAACCATGACGGTCAGGCCATCACGGTTCTTATTAAAGTTATAGATAAATTAATTATTTAGAACTTGGAATTACTAATGTTGGGTATGATCTAGCAATATCTGCATAGAATTCTGGTAATACTTTTTCTTTTGAATCTAATTCACCTTTTAAGAATTTACCGAATGCTGTTTGGATACCTTCATTACATAATTGATCGTAGATTGTATTGTTCTTTACAACAATTGAATCTGCCATATCGACCCAAATCTTTGTGTCGTTTTGTCCGCCTAAGAAACCGTTACCTTTCTTTTGTGTTTCGTTTTCTGTAGCAACTGCACCGTTAACTTTCTTGTTATTTGAGAACTGGCCATCATCAACTACTAATTTCTTTAAGATTTCTTCATCTTTTAAGAATGCGTTCATTGTCTTACCAACTAAATCTGTGTTGTTGCCACCTTTAGCACCGAGTAACCATGTACCTCCCCAGAAGTATGCTTGTGGGCCTTTAACAACTGCCCAGTCACCCCATGTATGATCTGGTGAGTAATTATCTTTTGTTTCATCTGGTGCTGTTGAAGCTGTACCATTACCCATAGCTGGACCCATACAGAAGTTGTAGTACCATGCTGGACCAAATGTACAGAATGTTTTACCTGTCTTCTTGAATTCAGCTGACTTTTCGCCGTCCCAAACACCGTATGTTGTTGTTTCGCCTTTATCTAATTGATCTTTTGCTTGATCCATCCAAGTATTAACGAATGCTGGAACTTCAAGTTTGTTATCTTTTACCCATGGTGAAGCAGCGTTGTTTGAATATACACGGTATGTATCAGCAAATGAAGCTGTCATCTTGTTTCCTGCTGCAGCCATTAAATCTGCTGTTTCATTGTATTTTTCCCATGTTGCTACATGTTTCTGTACTTCTGTTGGATCATCTGTACCTAAAACTGCTTTAGCTATTGATCTTCTGTAGATTAAACCTGCAGGGCAGCACTGGAATGAAGCACCTTTTACAACACCGCTTGTATCAGTGACTTGATCTACTGTATATTTATATGCTTGTGAGAAATCATTGACACCGTATGCTGTCTTAACATCTAATGTAGCATCTGAGTTGACATATTTTAAGATATAGTCAGCTTCTGCTAAGAACATATCAACTTTTTCGTCTTCTGAGAATGATTCATTGTTTGCTAATGCTTCATCGAGAGCTTTTTGATATGCACCGTTATCTGATGGTGTGATTGTCCATTTTACTTCAACACCGTTGAGATGGTGAACAGCATTTGAATCATCGTTGTTCTTTTCATCTGAGACATATTTGTTGAAATAGCCTTGGAATTCAGTGTTCCATGCATAGATGTGGAAAATTTCCTTCTTTGAGCATGAAGTAAGAGATGCGCCTGCTGCTAAACCGACTGCAGCAACTGCGGCTAAACATAAAATTTTTTTCTTCATTTATTCTCCTCCAATTATCCATAAAATTAAGAAAAAATATTTAGTCTCAAACGTTTCCGTTTTATTGACAAGGACTCTAAACAGATGAAAGCCCTTACAAGATATTTAGCAAAAACTTATTTCAAACGTTTTCGAAAATATTGTTACACATTTGTTAAAATTCTTCTAAAAACACTTGATTTTTGTATTTTTATCTTGCTTGCACTATTATCCTAACACTAAAAATCGAGTTTGTATAGATGGAATTTAAAAAAATACGTTACATTTGAAGAAAAAATGTTTTTTTGAACGAAAACCTTTAAGTTTGTCAACATTTAAAATGAAAACGTTTAAGTTAATAGAAAGTGAGTGGATATTTAAATTTACTCCTAAAAATAGAAACAATTTTCGTGAATGAATATTAAAAATCACATTTTAAATCATTCTTTTGATTGTTTTCTCTGCATAAATTTTATTTTTTCTATAATTTTTTTAATTTTCTTTCTATTTTTTTAAATTTTAAGAAGATAAATTCTTTTTTTTAATTATAATTATCTTTACGAGGTACATATGGGACAAAATGGTATGCTTAAAGAAATAACTCTTAATCAGTTAAAACGTAAAGTTAATATATATAATAAGGTAAATAATTCATTTTCTATTTGTTTTAGAAGTGATAATTTTTCTTTATTATCAAATTTATATAATCTTATTAAAAATAAAAATTATCAATTACTAACTGATATTAAAAATAAAGAAGAAGAAAAATATTTTTATGTATTACCATTTAATGAAGAACATAAAACTTTCTTTAGCTTTTTAGATGATATCTTTGTGGACATGCAAAATCTTTGTAAGAAATATAAAGGGAAATTACAAATATTCTCTAAAGAAGAAAAAACTAGAATTTTATTTGGTCTTAAATATAATGAAATTGAAAATTTATTTGATCCATTTTTTATTTCTTTTGTCATAAATAATGATTATCAGACAACTTATGATTTATTAAAGCTTGTAGGAAATAATGAAGAAGTAAATGAAAATGTCTTAATTGTAGAAGGGTATGATCCTAAGAGTTTGAATTATGACCCTGAAATAATTGATTTTGACGCATTACAATCATCTTTAATTTAGTGTATGGGAAACCATACATTTTTTATTATTTTTGTTCATTTTGATAATTATTATGAATAATCTATTATGTAAAAAATTCTTTTGTAATTTTGAACAGTTAATCAAAATTGCGTTTTAAAATTTAACAAATCTTTTATAAAGATTATAGTTATGTATAAAATGATAGAACTACTATCATAACGAATTATTTTTTAAAAAAGTCTAGTTGTCTACAGGTGATTATTGTATTAAAATTTATTTATAATTTTTTATCGATTTAATTATACTGATTTAATGAGAATAAAAATTAATAGGGAAAAGATATATATGGGTGAGAAAAAGACTTTAGAAAATGTTGAAGCTAATTCAATTAAAGAATTAGTTGTTTTAATTTCGTATTTAGTTAAACATAACGAATCTCATACAGCAGAATTAAAAGATTTAGCAGATAATTTAAATGACTTAGATTTACATGATGCTTATGAAGATGTACTTGATGCAATAAAAAAATATGATGAAGGAAATAAATTATTATTCTTAGCATTAAAGAAAGTAAAAGGTGAATAAGATGTGTTTGTCTACAGCATATAAAAATAATGTTGATGAAAATAAAGTTTTAGTTAAAAATGTCGCTTCAATTAGAGTAGAAAATGATGAAGTTATCTTAGTAGATTTGATGGAAAGAGAATTTCGTATTAAAGGTAAACTTGAAAAAGTCGATTTACTAGAAAACTTTGTTGTTGTTAAGAGTGAGGACTAGTATGGATAAGAAAACGACAATTATTGCTTTTACTGGTAAAGGTGGTGTAGGTAAAACGTCTATATCTGCATTGACCGTTAGATTATTAAAAGAAGCTTATCTAGATAAAAAGATTCTTGCAATTGATGCTGATCCTGCAATTGGACTATCGGTAGCACTTGGAGTTGAAGTTTCTTCAACAGTTGACGATATTCGTAAGTTATTTGTTAACCAAGTTGAAAATGGGGATACAAAGGCTGCGATTGAAATGCTTGGTGAAGCTAAATTCCAAATGTTTGATTCCTTAGTGGAAATGGATAATATCAGTTTCCTTGCTATTGGTAGACCTGAGGCTGCAGGATGTTACTGCAAGGTAAATGCATATCTAAAAGAAGTTATTTCTTTAATTGCTTCAAATTATGATTATGTCGTAATAGATGGAGAAGCAGGAATTGAACAAGTTAATCGAAGAGTAATGGAAAAAGTTACTCATTTAATCTTAGTAAGCGATGCTTCAAAGAAAGGCTTACAAGTAGTACAAACAATTCATAAAGTTGCTAGTGATTTAGTAATGTTTGAAAAAGCTGGATTGATTGTAAATAGAATGATTGATTTATCTTATAAAGACAAATTAGATACAGGTAATTTAGAATTACTTGCTTGTATCGAAGATGATAAGAATATGGCTTATAACGATATGAATGGAAATAGTGTCTTTGAAATGAGTGAAGAGGCACCTATCTATAAAAAAACAAAAATGGCTTTAAATAAATTAGGAATATTATAGAGGAGTAATACGATATGAAAGATTTAAAACATTTATATTATTTCGAGCACTTACTTGATGATGCAAATAATGAACTTGTAAGAAAAGCTCAAGAAGAAGGCAGAAAGTGTGTTGGTAGCGTATGTTACCAAGTACCAGAACCATTAATTAATCTTGGAAATGTTTTTGGTGTAAGACTTAGAGCACCTAAGACTGGTTCACTTGAAATGGGTACTTATTATATGACTTCATTCTTATGTGAATTCTCAAGAGCATTACTTGAAAGAGCACTTGAAGGTGGTTATCAATTCTTAGATTGTATCTTAGCACCTGATGGATGCACTATGATCAATAGATGCGTAGAAAATATGGAATTATTAAAGATTAATGAAAAGCCAGATTTTTTCTATCAGTATTTAGAAGTACCAATGAAAGATGACCTAAATGCATTAAACCTTTATATTGGTCAATGTAAAGAAAAGGTCTTAAAACCTTTACATGATAAATTTGGTGTAGATATTTCTGATGAAGCATTAAGAAAATCTGTTGAAGAACATAATAAGATTTGTAGATTAATTACTGAAATTGGTAATTATAGAAAAGAAGATAATCCACGTATTACTGGTTATGAATTCCATATTATTTGTATGTGTACTTATGTTGCTCCTCACGATATGTTAATTCAAAAATTAGAAGAAACATTAGAGGAATTAAAAACAAGAAAACCAGATGATAATTTCCATAAGAAATATAGAGCAAGAGTTTGCTTAGTAGGTTCAGAAGTTGATGATGTCGATATGGTTAAATTAATTGAAGAATCAGGTGCATATGTTGCGGCAGATAGATTCTGCTTTGGTTCTTTACCAGGTAGAGAAGAAATCATCTTAAATGATGAAGAAGATGTATTAACACAAATTTGTAGACATTATATGCATTCAACAATGTGTCCTAGACATATGAATTTACCAAAATGGAAGAGAAGAAAAGAATTTGTTAATGAAATTGCAAAAGAATATAAATGTGATGGCATTATCTATGAACAAATGAAATTCTGTGATCCTTGGGCATACGAAAGAATGACTGGTACTTATGTTATGAGAGAAGAATATGGATATCCTGTCTTATCAGTTGATAGACCATATGCTGTCGGTACATCAGGTCAGTTAAAGACTCGTGTTCAAGCATTCGTAGAAAGTGTTGAAATCAAGAAAATTCAACAGGGAGGAAAAAAATAATATGGGCGCTAAAATCGGTAGTGAAAAATTAGGTAACCTATATTCAGGAGGACCTGTCCGTAAAAGAAGAGAATGGCGTGGACTTAAAGATACAATATATGATTTCTTTAGATGGCTTGGAATTATGTTAATGCTAGGCAAGTTCATTGTTCGTCCAAGAAACTTAAAAGCGATGTTTAGATATAGATGGATGAGTAACTATTTATTCGTCCCTATGATGATTGATAGACACACAGTTGGCTTAAGAGGTGAACAACTTCGTATTGCTCACGCAGAATACGACTTAGTTGCTAAAGACGTTGCTCAATTACTTGGAGACTGCTTTAGAGCAGATAAAAGATGTGGTAACGATAAGAAATTCTCTAAGAAAATTGTTATTCTTGATGAAAATGAAATGTTTACAATTATGTGCGGTTTCCCTAATTTAAAATGTGTTTCTTGGGAAACAGCAGCTTGCTACGTATCAGTATTATTAAATGGGGCTTCTATGACTCATTACTTAGATGTAGTACAGCAAATGGGTTTACCAGGGGATGTTTGTCCTATGCCTGCAGCAGAAGCTGGTATTGTAATTGATGATGACGCTCCAATTTATGGTGCTTGTGCAGTTCAATGTAATACAACATGTGACGGCTCTTTAATGGGAAACGGTGTTATGAGTCGTTTCTACGAAAGAAACGGAATCCCTTGTTTCCAAATTGCTGCTCCATTAAGACATACTGAAGATGGCGTTCAAGATTATGCCGCACAAGAAATTAGAAATGCAATTAAGTTCATCGAAGATAACACTGGTGAAAAATGGAATTGGGATGCATATTTCAAAAATATTAAGAGATTCAATGCTGAAAACAAACATAGATTTGGTTGGATGGAAATGTCTAGAACTAAATATCCACAGGTCTTTGGCGCTAACTTAGCTTTATATGCAGAAACTACATATATGGCAGTTGCAGGTAGAGCACCAGCATTCTTAAAAGCTGATGAAAAGATTACAAAATTAGCAGAAAAAGCATATAAAAAACAAAATTTAGTAGTTAAAGAACATCGCCATAGAGCAATTATTTGGGGCGTTCAAGCTCAATACTATACTGACTTCTTACCATGGCTTCAAAACTGCTGGGGTATCTTACCATTAGTTGATATGTTATCTTTAGTCTATTTTGAAAAATGTTCAGAAAATGATAAAGATCAAGCAATTTACGATATTGCTAAGCTATACCAAGAAATGATCATGAGAAATAGAACTCATGGTGGTTACGAAGTTCTTCTTGATGACTTATGGAGATTTGTTGAATATTATAACGCAGATATGGTTATTTTATGGGAACACATCTCATGTAAGGCTCTTGATGGTATGCATGGTTTATTTGAAGAAAGAGCAAGAGAACACGGCGTTAAATTAGTTTGGGTTAACCACGACTTAATGGATCCACGTGTTGTTAAACGCCAAGCAATTAGAGATGACGTCAATAGATATATGAGATCTGTTTTAAGAGAAGAACCATTAGATCCTACTCTTGAAAACATTGACGATGAAAAATCATATTAGTGAAAGGAATTATATAAAATGAAATATTTTGGTGGTTGTGATTCAGGTAGTACATATACAAAATGTGTAATTATCGACGAAAATGGAAAAATGGTGGCAGATGTTACTTTAAGATCAAGAATTAATTCAGTTTTATCTGCTCAAGATGCTTTAGATCAGGCAGTTGCAAAAGTTCCTGAACTTAAATCCGCTCAAGATTTAGCATATTTAGTTGGTACAGGATATGGTAGAAATAAAGTTCCTTTTGCAGATGAAAACATTTCTGAAATTTCTTGCCACGCTATGGGTGTACACGTCGCAGACCCATCAGTAAAAGCAATTATTGATATTGGTGGACAAGACGTTAAAGGTATTGCAGTAGATAAAGATGGTACAGTTTTAAACTTTGCTATGAACGATAAATGTGCTGCGGGTACTGGTAGATTCTTCGAAGCAATGGCAAGAGCATTTGAAATGAACTTAGATGAATTCTCAAATTTATCATTAAAAGCAAAGAATATCATTCCTATTACTGCTCAATGTACAGTATTCGCTGAATCAGAAGTCATTTCACTTGTCGGTGAAGGTAAACCAATGGATGAAATTGCTGCAGGTATTGAATTCTCAGTTGCAAAACGTTGTTTCGTTATGGCAAAGAAAGCTGGTGCAGTTGATTCAATTACATTAACTGGTGGATGTGCTAAAAACGCTGGCTTAAAAGATGCTATTCAAAGAGTTCTTAGATTAAAAGTAATCGATTTACCAATTGACCCTCAATTAATGGGTGCTCTTGGTGCAGCAGAATTTGCTAGACAAAAAGGACTAGCAGAAGGTAATTAATTATGGGTACAGCTTTAATTATCTTAAGCTGGGTTTTATTCCCAGGTTTAGGCCTTCCTTTATGGGCAAGTATTGTTTTAACAGTTGTTGGAGGATTAATTGCATTCTTTGCATTATTATTCATTGTTTATTTCTTCAATTTAGATATGAAGTTAACAAGCAAACTATATCCTTTATTACAAAAACATTACGATAAGATTAAAAGAAATCGTCAAATTTAATTTATGAAGATTTACGATGAAGTTATAAAAAATATTAGTGCACTAGTATCTTCTAGTGCACCGATAACTTTAGATAAATCATCAGCGTGGAATGAAACTGATCAAAATGAAATCATTTTTAAGAATGAGACTGCTTATGAGCTAGGAGAGAGTTCTTTATATTCTTTAAGTGGAATTATGCTAACTTCTTCTGAAAGTCTTGTTAAAGATGATGAAATTGTTT
>DEWM01000020.1 GCA_002363635.1 Caryophanales bacterium UBA3210
CCTCCATCCTCTAGGGCGGATCTTCATAAATTATTAATGCCTTTTTCACCAACCAAGACTCTCTAAGAATAACAATTTATTACTTTTCCCTTTCATAGGAACAAATATATTCTAATATTTTGAATAAATAAATTACAACTCTTTAATTAAAGATTCCATCTTTTTTGAAATTAATTCATAAGACTCGTTTTGTATTTCTTTATAAGCTTCGTCAATAGTTGAATATTCTCCGCTCATAACTTTTTGCATTTCTAAGCTTAATAATCCAGGACTATCTTTACAAATACAGTTAACTCCATCAATCAAAGACTTATTTGCCTCAATAGAGTTAATTGTAATAATCTGAGTCTTACTAAGTTTACCATCTAGAATATTTAAAATATCACAATTAGTATCACGAGTAACGTACATAAATTTCGCAAGTAAGACTGCAGATTTATAGAAATCTTCATTTACGTAGCTCTTAAGCATCATATTCTTTGGTAAGAATGGTAGTTGTCTTAAAATCTTATGTGAAGTTTTAAATAAACTAATTCCAGGTCCAAAAACATAGAATTTTAAATATGGTAATCTACGAGCAAGAAGTGCAATATCTTGAATATCTTTTTCACATTTAAAACGTGAAACAGCAAGAACAAAAGGTTCTCCTTTTATTAATCCCGAATACTTTAAGAAAGATTCTTTCTCAATATCACTTAATTTTGTAAATTTAGATAAATTAATACCTGGACTTACAATTTCAATTCTTGTAGTAATTTCGTTTTCTAATAAAATTTTTTTATCAAATTCAGTAGGAACAATAACTAAATTTGCTTTATTTAAATATTTCTTATCTTCAAAAGATAATTTAGCTTCTCCATTTTTATTAAAAACTGAGGAATCGATAAAATAATTAATAATTGTATTTATTTTATATTTTTCAGCACATAAAGAGATGTTTTCTTTATTATTTTCAACTCCAATGAACTGTGCAATGTGCACAGTTTCATCGAGTTCATCTGTTACTTCGTAACCTAGAAGTTCATAAATACTAACTAAATTTCTTCTAATTCGATATCCAGGTTGAACAAAATCTCCTTTAAACATCGAACTAACAAAGATTTTCATAATTATTCTTCTTCACTTTCATCGTTTGATGATAATTCTTCACCTGGTGCAACAGGAGTAATATCATCAGATGGATTTTCATTTTCTAAAACTTCATCAGCAGGAACTTCTAAGTTTTCTTCAACGACATCATCTTCATGCTTACCTAAAACAGTTAATGAAGAAACAACTTCGTTGTCTTTGATTCTAATAACTTTAACGCCTTGAGTATTTCTACCAACAACTTTAACTTCTGTTAATGATGTTCTAATAACAATACCTGCGGCAGTGATAATCATAACATCTTCATCACCATTGACTGATTTAGTAGTAACAATCTTACCTGTCTTATCAGTCATATTAAGTGTTGTAACACCCTTTGTACCTCTTGAAGTTAAACGATAATCTTCAAGTTTTGATAATTTACCATATCCGTGTTCAGAAATAACAAAGATTAAGTTACCTTCATCAGATGTTGATAAGCCAACAGCCTTGAAGCCTTCATCGAATGTAATACCCTTAACACCAGTTGCAGTTCTACCCATTGGTCTAACGTCTTCTTCTGGGAATTTAACCATCTTACCATTAGAACCAGAAATACAAATTAAAGCGTGACCTGATGTTAATTTAACACCAAGTAATGTATCTCCATCTTTTAATGTAATAGCGATTTTACCTGTTTGTCTAATTAATCTAAATTCACTGATTGGTGTTCTCTTAACTAAACCGTTAACAGTTGCGAACATTAAATATTTATCATCTAAATTTTCTTCTTTACCATCAATTGCAACAATTGACATGACTTTTTCTTCTTTTTCAAATGCTTCAAATAAGTTTACATATGGTGTACCTTTTGAAGATCTTCCTGAAGCAGGAATCTTGTAACCACGAATTCTATAAACTTTACCTAAGTTTGTGAAGAATAATAAGTCTGTATGTGTTTTTGTATATAAGATTTGTTCAACTTCATCATCAGCATGAGTTGCCATACCTCTGACACCTTTACCGCCTCTACGTTGAACTTTAAAATCATCAACTGATTGTCTCTTGATATAACCACCTGAAGTAGTAGTAATAATGATATCTTCTTCTGGAATTAAATCTTCATCATCGATATCTGCAACTTCATGTGAGATTTCAGTTAATCTTTTATCACCATATTTGTTCTTAACTTCTTCAAGTTCGTTGTCTACTAAATCAACAACCATCTGGTGATCTGATAAAATTGCTCTTAAGTGTTCAATGAGAGCTTTTAATTGACTGATTTCTTCTTCAATAGAAATCTGTTCTAAGCCAGTTAATCTACCAAGTCTCATATCAACGATAGCTTTTGTTTGAATATCATCTAAACCAAATCTAGCGGATAAAGCTGCTCTAGCTTCGTCCTGAGATTTATTATGTCTAATAATGTGAACTACTTCATCAATGTTGAGAATTGCAGTTAATAAGCCTTCTAATAAATGTAATCTATCAGAAGCTTTGTTTAAATCAAATCTAGTTCTTCTTTCGACAACTTCACATTGGAAATCTAAATAGTACTGAAGCATTTCTTTAAGTGACATAACTTTTGGTTCGCCATTATATAATGCTAAGTTAATGATACCGAATGATGTTTGTAACTGAGTTAATTTAAATAACTGGTTAAGAATAACTTCTGGAACGACATCTCTTCTTAAATCAATAACAACTCTAATACCATCTTTGTTAGATTCATCTCTAATATCTGTAATTCCATCGATAACTTTATCTCTAACAAGTTGACCCATTGCTTCAATCATTGCAGCCTTATTTACTTGATAAGGAACTTCAGTAACAATGATTTTTGCTTTTCCGTTTTCATGTTTTTCAATTCTTGCTTTTGAACGGATAGTAATTGAACCTCTACCTGTTTCATAAGCTTCTCTAATACCTGCTTTGCCTAAAATAATACCTGCAGTTGGGAAGTCAGGGCCTGGAATATATTCCATTAATTCATCAAGAGTAATTTCTGGATTTCTTGATAAAGCCTGAATACCATTAATAACTTCAACTAAGTTGTGAGGAGGGATGTTAGTTGCCATACCTACCGCAATACCATTAGAACCATTGACAAGTAAGTTAGGAATACGTGAAGGAAGAACAACTGGTTCTTGTTCTTCACCATCGTAGTTATCCATGAAGTCGACTGTATCTTTCTTGATATCTCTAACCATTTCAAGAGCAATCTTTGAAAGTCTAGCTTCAGTATATCTCATAGCCGCTGCGCCATCACCATCAATAGAACCGAAGTTACCATGTCCATCGACAAGTGTATATCTAATTGAGAAAGGCTGAGCAAGTCTAACTAATGCGTTATAAATAGAAGAGTCCCCGTGTGGGTGAAAACGACCCATGACATCACCAACGATACGAGCACATTTTTTATGTGGTTTATCTGGAGTGTTACCAAGTTCGTTCATACCATAGATAATTCTTCTATGAACTGGTTTTAAGCCATCACGTACATCTGGTAAAGCACGTGAAACGATAACTGACATTGCGTATTCCAAGAAAGATGTTTGAACTAATTTTGATAAATCTTTTTCAACTAATTCTGGAACAATACCTTCTTCAATACCTTCAATTTCTTTTTCTTCATCATCAGAAATTTCTTCCGAAGCAGTTTCTACTTCTTTTTCTTCCTCGACATTTTCAAGGTCTAAATCATTTAAATTCTTTTCGTCTGCCATAATTTATCCTCCTTATGCCTGGTTATCAATATTTTCAACGAACTTAGCGTTTTCTTTAATAAAGTCTCTTCTTGGTTCGACTCTATCACCCATAAGTTCATCAAAGATTCTGTCTGCTTCCATAGCATCTGACATATTGACTCTCATCATCTTTCTGTTCTTAGGATCCATTGTTGTTTCCCATAACTGTTCATAGTCCATTTCACCTAAACCTTTATATCTTTGGATAGATAAACGTTTAGCTCTTTCTGGACCTAACTGTTTCTTTAAGAAGTTGAGTTGGTCATCGTTGTAACAATAATAATCACGTTTACCTGCTGAAGCCTTGTATAGAGGTGGTTGAGCAATATAAACATAACCATTTTCAATTAAAGGTTTCATGTAACGATAGAAGAATGTTAAGAGAAG
>DEWM01000089.1:0-15141 GCA_002363635.1 Caryophanales bacterium UBA3210
CTTTTTTAACTACTACGTCACATTCGCCTACTCTTTTTGAGGCAATATAAGCTTCACTACTATTAGTTTTTGGATTGTAGACGACTCTTACGCATTGCTTTAAATCATATTGAAGAGCATGTGAAGGACATTCATCAATTATTTTACTAATTGAGATACCATCACTTTTGGATAAATCAATCCAAGGAACTCTATTGAAATTAAAGACGTCTTTGTTTTTTCTTGTACAATTTGCACAACGAAAACAAATATTTGGATTCCAAAATACTTCTATTTCATCATTTTCGTAAGCTTTGTAGCCAAGACAAAATAGCTCATTCTCTTTGCTCATAAAAATATACTCCATAATTGAAAGTAAGAGTTATATAAAAAATGACTGACGATTATAAGATTATTAAGTGAGTGTAGTTCAATAATATAACTAAATAATGGACAAAGAAAATAAAAATCGTTAAATAGTTACATTTGTAAACCGAAAAAATTACATTCTAAAAAGTAAGTAAACTGTCTTTTATAAATTTTTGGTTCATAATGTTTAATGTTGTTTTATTGAATTCATAAGTATAAACTTATGGTGCTATGAAAAAATTAACTCAAGAAGAACGTTTTAAATTGATGACAGAAGGTAAATTAAAACCTTTAATTGTAAAGCTTGCTATACCTACTGTTATCTCTCAATTAATTACTACCATTTATTCAATGGCGGATACGTTTTTTGTTAATCAAATATCTGATTCTGCAGGTGCTGCTATTACTGCAGTATTTTCAGTACAAACTTTAATTCAAGCGATTGGTTTTACTATAGGTATAGGAACTGGAGCATTGTTATCAAGGGCACTAGGAGAACAAGAAAACGAAAAAGCTAATATGTTTGCCTCTCAAGGCCTATTTATGGCCTTAATACTTGGCTTACTATTTTGTATATTTGGTCTAACTATGACTGAGTCAATATTAAGATTAATTGGATGTAGTGAAACAGCTTTACCATACGCGAAAGACTTTGTTTCTTATATCTTTATTGCTGTTCCTTTTATGATGTGTTCTTTTGTTATGAATAATATTTTAAGAGGAGAAGGGAAGGCTGTTATTTCTATGATTGGTCTTACTACTGGTGGTCTTCTTAATATGGCTTTAGACCCATTATTTATTTATGTTTTTAAAATGGGAGTAGCTGGAGCAGGTCTTGCTACTATGATTTCTCAAATTGTTTCTTTTACCCTCTTATGTTCGTTCTTTATCTTTAAACAATCTAATTGCAAGATAGGATTTAATCATTTAACTAGAGATTATAAAACTTATTTATTAGTTTTAGCTAATGGCTCTCCAACATTATTTAGACAAGGCTTTGCAACTACTTCAAATATTTGTTTAACATTCTTATCTAAACCATTCGGAGATTCTATTACTACTGCTTTAGGTATTGCTTCTAAATTATATTCAGGATTTAGATCGTTAATTGTTGGCACTGGACAAGGTTATCAACCAGTTCTTGGATATAATTATGGCGCGAAAAAATATGATCGAGTAAAAGAAGCTTTCTATTTTACAATGTTGTTACAAACTATTATTGGATTAAGTGGAACACTTATTTTACTTATATTGCCTAGACAAATTGCTAGTGTCTTTACTTCATCAAGTGACGCTTTAGAAATGGGTGAAATGGCGATTAGATTTTTAGCAATATCTTTACCAGTACTAGGTTTTAGTACAATAGTTAATCAATCTTTACAAGTTATTGGTTATTCAGTAAGTGCTTCATTTTTAGCCTCATTAAGACAAGGCTTAATTTATACGCCTTTTATCTTCTTATTTACTAATTTATGGGGAACTACAGGACTTGCATTAACTCAACCATTAAGTGATGTAACAACTTCGTTAATATCTATTCCATTCTTATTTTATTTCTTTAATATTTTAAAAAATAAAAAAGAACAAGAACAATTAATTATTTAAAATAATTAGGTTCTTATATATAATCATTTTTAAAAGGAGATAAAAATTATGAAATTATCCGCGAAAGATTTAATTAAATTTATTGATGAATCCCCATCATGTTATCATGTTATAAATAATTTAGCAGAAGAACTTAGAAATGCTGGATTTGTAGAAATCAAAGAAGTACAGGATTTCAAAGTTGAAAGAAATAAAAAATATTTTACAACTAGAAATGGTACATCTATTATTGCTTTTGATATTGGAAATGTTAAAGATGATTTTTCTTTCAATATCGTTGCATCTCATTCAGATTCTCCATCATTTAAAGTTAAACCATCTTCAGCATTAGTAAATCAATCATATTCAAAATTATCTGTTGAAGGATATGGAGGAATGTTATGCGCTCCATGGTTTGATAGACCTTTATCTGTCGCAGGTAGAGTAATCTTAAGATCAAAAGAAGGTCTAGATATTAAATTATTTAATGTTGATAGAGATTTATTAATGATTCCTAATGTTGCAATTCACATGAATAGACAAGCAAATTCTGGGTATGCATACAATTTTGCAACAGATATGCAACCAGTTTTAGCTCTTGGTAGTGAGGGCAAAATTGAAGATATCATCGCTAAAGAATTAAAGGTTAATAAAGAAGATATTATTTCTCATGATTTATTTTTAACAAATAGACAAAAAGGTTCTATTTGGGGAGCAAATAACGAGTTTGTTTCATCTTCCAAGTTAGATGACTTAGAATGTGCTTATACTTCTTTACAAGGCTTCTTAGAAGGCAAAAATAGTGATAATATCAATGTTTACTGCTGCTTTGATAACGAAGAAGTAGGCTCAACAACTAGACAAGGCGCTAACTCAACATTCTTAGAAGATATCTTAAAGAGAATTGTTTTAGGACTTAACTATAATGAAGATAAATTATATAAAGCATTATCTTCTTCATTTATGGTCAGTGCAGATAATGCGCACGCAGTACATCCAAATCATCCAGAATATTCAGATGCTTTAAATAGTGTTTATATGAATAAAGGTGTAGTCATTAAATTTAATGCCGCTCAATCATATACTACTGATGGTTTATCTTGTGCTTTATTTAAAGAAATCTGTGCTAGAGCAAATGTTCCTACTCAAACATTTACTAATCGTGCAGATTTAAGAGGTGGAGGAACTCTTGGTAATATTTCTTCTACTCACGTCTCATTATTATCTGTTGATATAGGTTTAGCACAACTTGCAATGCATAGCTGCTATGAAACTGCAGGCGTAGATGATATTAAATATATGGGAGAAGCATTAAAAGCTTTCTACTCAACATCAATTAGAATTGATAACGACAAAATCTTATTAAAATAATTAAAAGGCCTCAATTGAGGCTTTTTAATTTGATAAATTCTTTTCTGTTTTCCAGTAGGTAATTAAGAATGGTAATTCAAAGCTAATCATAAATGCCCATCCAATACCAGTTCCATATGCTGTTGAACTTAAAGGATCATTAGTAGTAGATATTAAAATTAAAGAGAAGAGGACTCGACCAATAATTTGAACAAAGGTTGAATAGAAAACAATATTTAGTTTACCTATACCTCTAAAATAACTTTGTATAGAGTTAGTAACACATGGGCATAGATATAAGAAACACATGATATTTACATATAGCATACCTTTACTAATGACTAAATCTTTAGATTCTTGAATTGCTTCTTCGTTTGAAATAAATAAATTAAGCATATCTTTTCTAAAGATAACTAATAATAATGTAATGATAATTCCATATACGATGTTAATGGAAAGTCCCGCTAAGAAACCTTTTTTAGCGCGAGAATAATTTTTTGCACCTTTGTTTTGGGCAATAAATATTGCACTAGCATGTCCAATGTTTTGTGCTCCTGCAAAGAAGAATTGGTCAATACTTGTTGATGAAGTAAAAGCATCAATAGTTACTGCGTCATATTTATTAACTTGAGTAGAGATAATATATTTGCCTACAAATAAAACAATTTGTTGTAAAGCAGATGCTATCGCATATGAAGAAGAAATCTTTAATAATTCTTTATCGACAACATATTCATTTCTTTTTAAAACTAGATATTCTTTATAGCGAATTTTAGAATAAAGAATCATTAATAATGCTGAAATAAATTGAGAAATAGTAGTAGATAAGGCAACACCTAGTACATCAAGTTTAAATCCTACAACAAATAAGATATTAAAGGAAATATTTAAAACACAACTTATTATTAGAAATAATAAAGATGAATATGAATCTCCAAAACTTCTAATTACAGAAGCGTAGAAATTAAAGATAAAAGAGAAGATAAAGCCTATTGAAATAATTAGTAAATAGCTATAGACTTGATGTCTTAAAGAAGGATCGTAAACATTAGAAATATTTAAAATTGGATTTAATAAGGCAATAAATAAGATAGTAAGAATTAATATTGCGCTTACTCCACTTATTAAACAAGAAGAGATTTGTCTTTTTAAATTAGTAATATCCTTTTTACCATATAATTCAGAACTATGAATGGCAAGTCCTACGCATAGTCCACTTATTAAAGATAAGAAGATATTCATGATGGGATTAGCTACTCCTACTGCAGCTTGAGAAGCAATTTTAGTCTCACTAAACCAACCTAAAATAATATAATCGAATAAATTATATGTTAATTGAAATATTGATGCGATAACTAAAGGAATAGAGAAAATTAATAATTTAGGATAGATTTTTCCTTCAGTCATTATGACTTTTCTATTTTTCATCTTTTAATACCTTTTGAATGAATAAATTTGCGTTATTTACCCACCCTGCAACTTCTTCATCTTTACAATTCTCATGGCCTTCGATAGTAGCACTTTCATCTGCTAAAGCCATACCGTGAGGACCATTTGGATAGATTATAAATTCGTTATAAACATTATTTTTCTTTAATGCTTCTATCATCATTAAAGTGTTTTGATAAGAAACTGATTCATCAGTTCTTGTACACCAAATGAATGTAGGAGGTGTCAATTTGTTAACTCTATTATTAATAGAAAATTTCTTTCGATTTTCTTCTAGATTAATTGAACCTAAGAAATTAGTTTGAGTACCTAAATGAGTATATTCATTTAATGAAATAACTGGATAACATAAAATCATTCCTTTAACTAGAGATGAATATATGTCAGTACCACCTAAGGAGGCAAGATGTCCTCCCGCAGAAAAACCCATTAAAAAGATGTTTTTATATATTTTAGATAAATACTTAATTGAAGCATTGATTTCATTTAATTGAGTAGGATATGAGTATGGGGAAACACTATATTTTAGTAAAGCACAGTTATAACCAAAAGAGAGAAATTTATTAACTACAGGTAAACTTTCTCTAGGTGATAAATGATGATATCCTCCTCCTGGACAAATAAGAATTAAAGCTTTAGAAGAATCATTGTTAAAGATATCAAGGCTACCTTGACCATCAATACCAAATTCAGTTTTTAATTCTAAATGTCTAGTTTCCATATTTTAAGCTTCCTTAATACTATCTTTTCTAACTAAAATACCATCAACTTCTACCATTTCTGGTTCAGGATCTGTTAATTTCATTCCTTTAAATCCTTTAGCTTTAACTTTAAAGAAGAAGATGATAAACATGACTATTGCAAATATTGCAATAACGATATTCGAGATACCCATTGATAAACCAGCAGCAGTTGCAGCATTATCTAAATTAGATGTATCCATTACCCCTTTACAAATTAATAATACACTGATTCTAGTGACAATTCTTATAACATTATTTAATGTTGCTAAGAATGTTTGACCATATCCATATAATACACCGAGAACTACTGCATTAATAGTTAAAGCAGGTATTGATAAACAATCATAATAAAAGATTTTTTTAATTAATTCTGGAAAGATTGTTGAAGAAGCTTCACTTCCTTGTTTAGTTGAAATAAATAAGGCCGCAAATTCATCTAAATAGAAGACTCTTACTAGTAAGAATCCAATTGTAGACCAAATAGTTACGTAGCAAAGAGAAATGAGCATAACTTTAAAAGTTCTTTTCATATTCTTGTTGCCAAGATTTTGAGAAACAATTCCAGATTCAGAATCTTCTAACGCTACTGTTGGGTTAGTAACTAGTCCTGATAAGTTATTAGAAATACCAAGAGCCCCGACAAGTAAAGAATCTCCTTCAATAAATGTAGAGCAGATAGAGTTAACTGCAACTTTACCTAAAGAAATAACAAATTTACCTGCAAACATTGGCAAAGAAATAATTAATAATTTTTTAGAATATTTCCAATCAAGTGTAAGTTCTTTAAGTTCAATTCTAAAGATTGCATTTTTATTAAATAGATAGAATGAACCAAGTATTAACATGAATAACTGTGAAAGAACACTTGCCCCTTCAATCCAAGTCATATCATCAACCTTAAAGACGTAAATTAATAAAGCGTTTAAGCCTAATTTAATTGCCATCATGATGATGTTTGAAATTAAAATAATTCTAGTTTTACCTTTTGATTTTTGAATAGCAATAAAGACACTGTTAATGTTGATAATACATAATTCGACAATTTGAAGTCTAAAATAGTTATGTGCAATCTTAACAAGTTCATCATTACAACCAGTTAATCTCATAATAGGTTCCGCTAAAGGTAAAAAAATTATTAATGATAAAACGATAATAATTAATTCCCATGCAAAGGTTACGTTAGCGTATTTTTTAGCTTTTTTAATATCTCCTGCTCCATAGTATTTTGCAATTAAGATGGCCCCACCTGCAGAAATACCAGATCCAAAAGATGAAAGTAATGTTTTAACTTGAGCAAGAATAGCACCAGCTGAAGAAGCTGCTGTATCAATCTTAACTAACATTAAAGCATCAACAACACTATATACTGAGTTTATTAATTGGTATAAAAATAGAGGTAAAGTAACGGATAATACAACGGACCATAAATTACCTGTAAGAATTTTTCTTCTAACTTTTTCATTTGTATTTACTGCCATATTTACCTCCCGTACGTAATATTAATATAAAGATTTTTTATTAATTTAAAAGTGTTTGAGTTTTAATATTGAATAACCTTGTTCGAACTTTGTTCTACAAGCACAACGTATTTTGGAAATGTTTTGATATAATGTAAAAGAATTAATATGAAGGGAGGACTAATTTATGGCACAAATTAAATTAGAAAATATTAATAAAATTTATGATAATGGGTTCCATGCAGTCCACGATTTCAATTTAGAAATTAAAGACAATGAATTTATTATCATGGTTGGTCCATCTGGTTGTGGTAAATCTACTACTTTAAGAATGATTGCTGGCATTGAATCAATTTCTGGCGGGACATTGACAATTGACGGCAAAGTTTGTAATGGATTAAAACCACACGATCGTGGTATATCTATGGTTTTCCAAAGCTATGCACTTTATCCAACAATGACAGTTTATGATAACTTAGCATTCGGCTTAAGACTTGCGGGCTTTGATGAAGATGAAATTGAAGTTAGAGTTAAAGAAGTTTCTGAAATCTTAGGCATTCAATCTTATCTTGCTAGAAAACCAAAGGCATTATCTGGTGGACAACAACAAAGAGTTGCTTTAGGTAGAGCTCTAATTCGTCATGCTAAAGTCTTCCTAATGGATGAACCATTATCAAACCTTGATGCTATTCAAAGAGTTAACATGCGTTCTGAAATTAGAAGAATTCATAACACTGTCGGTGCTACAACAATTTATGTTACACATGACCAAATTGAAGCTATGACTATGGCAGATAGAATCGTCGTTATGAAAGATGGTTATATCCAACAGATTGGTACACCAAAGGAATTATACTTTAAACCAGTCAATATGTTCGTTGCAGGATTTATTGGTGATCCTCAGATGAACTTTATTTACGGTAAAGTAGAAGGTGAAAAATTCATTGCTAAAGATGGCAGCGTCATTGAATTAAAAGGTTTCAATTCAAAAATCTTAGAAAACGCAAGCAAGAAGGAAGAAGTTGTTATTGGCTTTAGACCAGAATGCTGTGCAGTTGAAAAGATTAAAGATGCAAAGCAATTTGAAAGTGCAATGAATGTTGAAGTATCTGAAATGTTAGGTGATACACTTAATATTTATGGTTACTTAGGAAAGAACCATATGGTTGTTAGAACAAATCCTTTCACAAAATACACAGTTGGAGAAGATTTAAAGTTCTATGTCAACTATGATCACGTAGTTTTCTTTGATGCAAAAACAGAATACATCATTAACGAAGATTAATTTTTAAGAGTAATAGAGGTATATATTCATGGAAAATTTAAGCAGCAAAATTATTAACAAAAAACATGCACCAATTAAAGTAATGCAATTTGGAGAAGGTAACTTCTTAAGAGCATTCGTTGATTGGATTATTCAAAAGATGAATGATTCAGGCAAATATGAAGGCCATGTTGTCGTTGTACAACCATTAGAATTTGGTAGAGTCAAAGACTTAGAAGCTCAAGATGGTTTATACACATTATATTTACAGGGTATTGATAATGGTAAAGTTACTAGAACTCACGAAGTTATCGATGTTTTAGATGATTTCATCAACCCATATGCAGATTATAAGAAATTCTTAGATTATGCATGCAGTGATGATTTAGAAGTTGTTATTTCAAATACAACTGAAGCAGGTATCACTCTTGATGAATCAGATATCGATTACACAAAGACACCAAAGACATTCCCTGGTAAAGTCTTAGCAATGCTTGAAAATCGTTATGCAAAATTTAATGGCGATGAAACAAAAGGCTTAAGCTTTATTTGCTGTGAATTAATCGATAACAATGGTGATGAATTAAGAAAATGTGTTTTAGCTTTAGCAAAAGTTAAAAACCATGATGCAAAGTTCATTTCATGGATTGAAAATGCTTGCCACTTTACTTCAACATTAGTTGATAGAATTGTTCCAGGTTATCCAAGAGATGAAATTGAAGAAATCACAAAAGAATTAGGTTATATCGATTCTTCAATTGTTAAAGGTGAAATTTTCCATTTATGGGTTCTTGCAAAAGAAGCTCACATTGAAAAAGTCTTCCCATGTGATAAAGTTGGTTTAAATGTTATCTATGCAGATTCAATTAAACCTTACAAACAAAGAAAAGTTAAAGTCTTAAACGGCTGCCATACATGTATGGTTCCTGTTTCATACTTATATGGTATTGATACAGTTAAAGAATCAATTGACGATGAAGTAGTAGGTAAGTTTGCTCGTGAATTCATCTTTGATGAAGTTGTTCCTACAATCAAATTACCTCATGATCAAATGGTTGCATATGCAAATTCTGTTTTAGAAAGATACTTAAACCCATTCGTAAGACATGAATTAATGTCAATTGCCTTAAACTCAATCTCAAAATATTGGGCAAGAGTTCTTCCAACAGTTAAAGACTACTTACAAGAAAATGGTAAATTACCTGCACACGCAATGTTCTCCCTTGCAGCATTAATTAAATTCTATGGTGGCAAACGTGGTGAAGAAACAATTGCCTTAAAAGATGACCCAGCATACTTAGAATACTTTGCATCATTATACGCTAAAAACTTATCTGAAGAAGAAATGGTTAAAGACGTATTAAGCCAAGTTTCTATGTGGGGTGAAGATTTAAATAAACTTGCAGATATGACAAAGGTTGTTACAACTTACTTAAAAGAAATTAATACTAAAGGCATGAAGAATGCTTTAGTAGCTTTTGAAGGAAAATAATATATGAATCGCATCATCAAAATTAATGAAAATGATAATGTTGGTGTTGCTTTACAAGATCTAAAGAAAGGTGACGTCGAAAACGGCGTCACTATTTTAGAAGATATCACATGTGGTCACAAATTTGCTTTAGTAGATATTAAAGCAGGTGAAGATGTCATTAAGTATGGTTATCCTATTGGACACGCTTTATGTGATATTAAAGCAGGACAGCATGTTCATGTTAAAAATGTAAAAACTAATTTAGGAGATGAACTTGAATACACATTTACTCCTAATTACAAAACAATCAAAAAAAATACTCCTGTTACAGTTAAAGTATTTAAACGTAAATTTAATAAAGTTGGTATTCGTAACTCTTTATTCATTGTTCCTTTAGTTGGATGCGTTAATGCTCAGGCTGAATTAATTAGAAAATGTGTCTTATCTCAAATTGATCAAGATAAGATTGATGGAGTTATTGTTGCAAAGCACCCATATGGATGTTCTCAAATGGGTAGTGATATGCAAAACACAATTGATTTATTACATTCAATTGTTAAGCATCCAAATGCTGGTGGTGTATTAGTCTTAGCATTAGGCTGTGAAAATAACCAATTAGAAGCTTTTAAAGACACTTTAGGCGAATATGATGAAGATAGAGTTAAATTCTTAAAAGCTCAAGATGTAGAAGATGAAGTCGAAGTAGGTACTGAAATCTGCTTAGATTTATATAAGAAGATGCTTAATGATGTAAGAGTTGACGCTCCATTAAGTGAAATTACTATTGGTTTAAAGTGCGGTGGATCTGATGGTTTCTCAGGTATTTCTGCTAACCCACTTGTCGGTATGGTATCTGATTATATTGTTTCTTTAGGTGGCTCAACTATCTTAACTGAAGTCCCAGAAATGTTTGGTGCAGAACAAATTTTAATGGAAAGAGCAAAAGATGAAGAAACATTTAATAAAATCGTTAATTTAATTAATGAATTTAAAGGATATTATTCTTCTCATAACCAAGTTTGTTATGAAAATCCATCTCCTGGAAATAAGGCAGGTGGTATTACAACTTTAGAAGATAAAGCTTTAGGTTGTACTCAAAAAGCTGGTTTAAGTAAAGTTCAGGATGTTTTATATACTGGTGACACAGTCAAATTAAAAGGTTTGAATTTATTAAATGGTCCTGGAAATGATATGGTTGCATGTACTAATTTAGCAGCAGCAGGATGCCATCTAATTTTATTTACAACTGGTAGAGGTACTCCATTTGGAACAGTTGTTCCTACATTAAAGATTGCAACTAATTCATCTTTAGCTTTAAAGAAGAAGAATTGGATTGATTTTAACGCAGGTCAAATTGTTGATGGAGTTAATAAAGATGAAGTCTTTAATTCATTCATTGATTTAATTATTTCAGTAATTAATGGTGAAGTTAAAGCAAAGAACGAAGTTAACGAATTCCAAGAAATTGCAATTTTCAAAGACGGTGTAACTTTATAGTAGGGAGACAAAATGAAAATAGGCATTAGAGCACATGATTTAGGTAAAAATACTATTACAGGCTTACTAGATAAGGCTAAAGAATTTGGTTTTGAGAACCTACAATTAGTATTTAAAAAAGGATTTATTGATTCAAACGGTAATCCTATTCCTTTTAATGAAGAAAACGCAAAAATTGTCGCGGAAGAATTAAAAAAGAGAAACCTACATGTTGCAATGTTAGGTGCATATTTTAATCCAGTTCATTCAAATAAAGAATTAGTAAAAGCAAATACTGAATATTTTGAAGAACACCTACGTTTCGCCCATATATTAGATTGCAAATATGTTGGAACAGAAACAGGTTCATATAATGATGATAAATGGACATATAATCCTAAAAACCAAACTGAAGAAGGTTATTTAGAGACAATGAAAACATTTACTCATTTAAAAGATGTTGCAGAAAAATACAACACAACATTATTAATGGAACCTGCTTGGGGACATGTAATTTTTTCTGTTGATCAATTAAAAAGAGCAATAGATGAACTTCATTCACCAAACGTAAAAGTAACTATTGATATTTTTAACTTAATTTATTTAGGCAATTATAAAAAATACAAAGAAATTTTTGAAAATGCCTTAACAACTTTTAAAGAAGATGTAAAGATAATTCATTTAAAAGATTTTTATGTAAAAGATGATAAAATTGTTCAATGTGGCCTAGGAAAAGGCATTATTGATTTTGACTTTATTGTGTCTACTGTATACAAGTATTCTCCAAATGCAGTATTAGTATTTGAAGGAGTAACAGGAGACGACATAAAACCAAGCTTAAAATTAATTGATACAATAGTAAAAAAACTTTAAAAATAGACTTTTTTGAAAAGAATTGTGCAACATTTGCACAATTTTTTTATCTTGAAAGGAAACACTTTCTTTATTCGATAAAATTTTATAAAATGTTGTATACAACGATATTGACAAAAGGCTATATTTTCATATAAACTATCTAATGTGTAAGGGGTTACAGCATCATGACGTTAAAAAAATACAAATTTATAGACATTGTTGTATTCATTACATTGAGTGTAGTGTTTGAATTATTGAACTATTTTGCTTCAGTAAAATGGTTTTCAGACTTTAAGCTTGTCTTCATGTCTTATTCAATAGTTCTATCACTCATTTGCATCTTTAGATGGGGATATGTTGGCGCACTGTGTGCTGGATTTGGCGGACTTGCTGCTTGTGCAGTAGCTGGATCAAACGACTTAGTTCAATATTTAGCGTATGGACTTGGAAACTTAACAGTTTTAATCCCTGCATTTATTTTCCAAAAATTTATTGGGAAGAAGAAAATCCAAGAAAATAAATTAGTTCAAGTGGCGTATGTTATTGTCTCATTTGTCGTTGTCATTGGATTTAGATGCTTAATTATTAGCTTATTTAACATCCAAGAATTTGGTTCAACATTTGTTGAGTCAATTAAACTTGAAACAGTAATGGAAAGCATGAGTTTACTAATTTCAATTCTCATCATGCTTATCGCTGGAAGAAAGAACGGAAACATGTTAGTTGAAATGATTGGCTACATTGTTGATGTTCAAGACCACATGAAATTAGGTGGCTTAAAATCTTACAAAGAACAGCCTAACTTCAACTTAGACCGTCCATTTACAGAAAATTTTGAAATCGATGAATCTTATCTTTTAGACGGAGGAACTCTTTCTAAAGATCAATTAGATGAATTAGATGAATTATTCAAAGATGATGTACAAGGACAACCTAGTGTTGAAATTAATGACAATTCAGTAGAAAAGTAGAGGTACTTAAATGGAAAAAGAGAAAATTCTAATTAACGAAGAAACACAAAGCGAAACAAAAGTTGAAAAAGAAGCTGTTGAAGAATATTACGAAAAAAACCATTGGAAAATTACATTCAAGAGAATGTTAAAAGATTGGCGTTTATATTTAATGCTTTTACCACTTGTATTGGTATTCATCTTTTGGAGATATTTACCAATGTATGGCTTAACAGTTGCATTTAAAAACTTCGATGCAGGTAAAGGTATTATTGGATCCGATTTCGTCGGTTTAGCCGGATTCCAATTTATCATTAAGAACGCAACTTTCTGGAGAGCATTTAGAAACACATTCATGTTATCCTTCTATGGATTATTATTCGGTTTCCCAATGCCAATTATTTTAGCTTTATTATTTAGTGAAGTTAAAAACCAGGTTTATAGATCAGTTTTACAAGTATTATCATATTTACCAAAATTCGTTTCATTAGTTGTTGTTACAACTTTAATTCAATTATTATGCGCTGATAAAACATCATCATCTTCAGGTGGTATTATTACTCAGCTTATTGTAAATCTTGGTTTATTAAAACCAGCTGTTGAAGGTGGACCAGTTGCATTTATTAGAAATCCAGACTGCTTCAGAACTATTTATCAAGTTTCTGGTATTTGGGAACAAGCAGGTTATGGTTCAATTGTTTACTTTGCTGCTATCTTATCTATTTCACCTACTTCATACGAAGCTGCAAGAATGGATGGCGCTAATAAATGGGCACAAATTAAATACGTTACATTCCCAGGTATTGCTTCAACATTAACAATTATGTTGATTTTAAAGATTGGTCAGTTATTTACTGTCGGTTATGAAAAAGTCTACTTATTATATACAATCGACACTTATGAAACAGCAGATATCGTATCTACATTCGTTATGAGATATGCAGGTATGGATGCTAACGGACAAACATCAATTATTGCTAAAGCAATTGCGGCTTCAGCAGACTTATTCAACTCATTAATCGCAATGTTCCTTGTCATCGGCTCTAATATGATTTCAAGAAGAGTATCCGATACATCGTTATATTAATAAAGGAGGTTAATAAAAATTATGATTAAAAGATTAGATGCATCAGAATTAATTTTTAAAATCATTGCTTATGTTTTATTAACTATATTCGCAATCCTTTGTTTATATCCATTCGTATATGCAGTTAGCTCTGCAATTTCAGGAGAAGAAGCAGTTAACGCGGGTAGAGTTATCTTACTTCCAATTGATCCTCAATTTAAGGCTTTCCAATATACATTTAGCTTAAAAGAATTCTGGTTATGTTATTCAAACACATTATTCTTAACATTATTTGGAACTATCTTCTCAATGGCAGTTTCAATGCTAGGTGCTTATGCATTAAGTAAAACAAGATTACCATTTGGTAGAACATTAAACTTCTTACTTGTATTCACAATGTGGTTCAGTGCTGGTTTATTTGCTACTAAATTAAATTACGATAATTCAAGAGAAATTTTCCATAACATTGGAATTCTCGATGACAAATGGTTAGTAGTTATTGCAATGGGTGTTAATGCTTACAACATCATCTTATTAAGAAACGGTTTTGCAGGCGTACCAAAGGAAATTGAAGAAGCAGCATTAGTTGATGGTGCTAATGAATTCCAAATTGCTAATAAAGTCTACTTCCCAATGTCAAAAGCAACAATTGCTACAGTTGCATTATTCTATGGTATTTCAAGATGGAATGGTTATTTCTGGGCAGCACAAGTTATGTCAGATCAAAACCAATTCCCATTACAGGTTTATATTAAAAACTTCTTAACTGCAAATACTAACGTTGACTCTAGACCAACTTATGATGGTTTCTCAGTTGACTCATTATTCTATTGTTTAATTGTTTGTGCAATTATTCCAATTATTATTATTTATCCATTTATTCAAAAGTACTTCGCTGCAGGTGTTAACCTCGGTGGCGTCAAAGAATAAAAACTAATGGTACTAACTCCTATTCGTCGGTAGGGGAGTAATACAAAAAAAGAATTTTTTGAAAGGAGAATATAAGAGAATATGAACAAAAAATTTCTTTCGGTTCTAGCTATTTCTACAATTATGGCTTCAATCGCAACTGGATGTGGTCCAACTGAAACAAGTTCAGTTAATAATAACTCATCCGAACCAACT
>DEWM01000089.1:15181-25455 GCA_002363635.1 Caryophanales bacterium UBA3210
GAACCAACTTCATCATCAGAAACATCAGTTGATAAATATGAAGCACAGCCAATCGGTGGAAAATGCACATTAAAAATGGCTGTAAACTATTCTGAAACAAATACAGGTATGAAGTATGATCAGGCAACTGACTATACAACACCTAAAGGCACAGTTATTAAAAACGGTGACTGGAAACCAGTTTATTCAGAATTACAATCTAGATTAAATTTCGATATTGATGATGTTACACCAGCAAACAAAAAGACAGTTAACGTATTTAAATCAGACTGGCAGACAAACCAAGTTAGTGGTGCTGAACTAGTATGTGGTAACGTTTCTGATATTGTTAAATACTCAGTAACAGGTGACTCAGAATCAATTCTTGATATCAATGAATATCTTGATAGAATGCCTAACTTTAGAAAATTCTTAAATGAAAACCCAACAGTTAAAATGTCTATTTTAACAGGTAAACATAGCCAGCCAAATAAGAATGCTATCTATTACTTACCATATTTCGATGGTATGGCTGACCTTGAAAAGATGACTCTTTTAAGAGCAGACTTAGTAAGAAAACTCTTAGATGAAGACAATGTTGATTGGGATACAAATACATCAATTATTTCTTCATTTGAATATCAACCATCAGTTGAAGATAATACTTACTCAGTAACAGTTCCAAATGGAATGAATGCTAGTGGTACAAAGACATTTACTAAAGCAAACACAGAAAACATTATTAAACAACAAAACGAAGTTGCAGCTTCATCAAGAAATGCTAAAACATTAGTTGCTCAAATGAGAAGCTATATTGATGCAAAATATGGCAATAAATTAGCAAAGAGATCAGATTTATTCTTAGGTGTTGATGCATGTTATGATGCAGATGAAATGGTAGCTTTAATGAGAATTGCTAGACTTGCTCCAAAAGCATTAGGCGGCTCAGAATGTGTAGAAGTTATTCCATTTGTTCCAAGAGAATTCAATAACCAACGTTCAGAAGACTTATTAAGATGGGCAGGCCACTTATTCGGTGTTCGTGGTGTTGAATCAAGATGTGGTTATTTATATTTAACTGGTTCTAAGGATGAACCAATCGTTCACGATGCTAGAGGTGACGTTGAAGTTGCTAACATGATTGAAAAATTAAACAAATTATATAAGGAAGGCTTAATTTTATCAGATTATGAAAAGAAAAATAACCGTGATGTAACTGATGGTAAATTTGCTTCTAACTTAGTAGTTGGTAACAGCAAATACGTTGGTTTCATGGAATATGATTATTCACAAACTCAGGGTGTATGGAATGATAAAGCTGGCTCAAAAGCAATTGAAGGCTATGATTTCAGACCAATCATCAATGGCGTTGCAAAATGGAATGATGGAGATGACTCAACAGGTTACTTCTCATTCACAGAATCATGGAGATCAGTTAAGACTCAAGGTTGGTGCTTAAATGCATCATTAAAGAATGATGAAGCTAAATTAGCTAAAGCATTATTAGTAGCAGACTACTTCTACAGCGAAGAAGGTCATAACCTTAACTCATATGGTCCTGAATCAGAAGGCTACACAAGTGGCACATTTAACTACCAAGGTAGACAAGTTCCAAAATTCACAGATGCAGCATTAGCTCAATTAAATGATTCAAAAATTGGTAAAGGTTCTTACACAGACTACTTAAGAAAATATGTTGGTGCAACTTTACCTGTAGGTTACGTTAAAGAACAAGGTATGGAATACCAGTGTACATCAGAAAACGCAAAGAATGGTTTAGCAATCATCAACAAAGCAATTGAAGAAGGTACATTCAAACATGTTGAATTATCAATGCAGAACAATGCATTCTACACAATTGTTCCTTCAGCATTTAACTTAACTTCTGGTCAAGTTACAGAACAAAGTGGTTATGAAGCAAATGATAAACTTGGCTTAATTAACTCAAAGGGTTCAACTGAAGCATGGAATATGCAACATGATTATGTTATCCATGGCTTTGGACAAGTTAAAGGTACAAAGACACTTGAAACAAAAGAACAGTATTTACAATTAGTAAATACAACATGGTCATTACCAAAACTCGTAAAGATCTATCAAGATGCTTACGAAGGTATGATCTTATAATTCAAAAAAATCAATAATTTATAGGGATGAGTAATAGGGATATTGCTCATCTCTATCCTTGATTATAGGAGAAAAATTTATGCAAAAAAATCAAACTAAACAGAAGAAAGATTTGAATGAAATCATGGTTAAAATTCAAAAGCCATTAGTAATTACTATGTTTATTATGGCTGTTTTACTCATTGTTTATGCATTTATCTTCTTTACACCTTTCTATGATATGTACATTATGGATAGCCCTCTTAAAACAAGTGCAGTAAAGCATTTTGGTTTTAGTTTATATAATAATGATGGAAGTTTATTATTTGATGAAGCTGCTTATGCATATAGAAATGAAAAGATTTTCGGCTTAGATTTAGCATATTTTACTAAATTTACACATGATATTCAGGCTTTAAATCATTTACTTTTTAGAATGGGTATTGCTACTATGTTAGTTTCTTTACTCTTATTTATCTATCGTGCTCAATTAAGAAAGAGATATTACGTTACTAACTTTGTTAGCGGTGGCATTGTCATTGGATTTGATATTTTTGCAGGAATTTTCCTTATTGCAAATCTTGTAAAATGGCAAGGTATTGTAGCAAGTCAGCGTTATGACATTATCAATGCTGGTAAAACATATAACGAACTTGCATATGATTCAACTGCTGAAACTTGGGAAATTAAAGAATATTTCTCAAAAGCATCTACAGAATGGGTATTTAATTTAGGTTACATTCTTTGTGCATTATTAATTGCTATTGCGTTATGTGCACTAGCATTCTATGTAGTTAAATTTATTTACCAAAAGAAGCACAAAGCTATCGATATAAGTGGGGTAAAGATCAATGAATAGTAAATTTTTAAACAAATTAGATGAAATCAAAAATGACCCTAACTTTGATACAAAGAAAAGTAAATTAATTAAAGATGATATCTTAAGATATTCACCTAATAAATTATCTTTCTGGTTATGTATGTTAAGTATCGTTGCTAATATTGCAATGTTCATTATCATTTATTCAGAAAAGAACTGTACTTCAAATTGGCAGTTAGGTATTGACTTATTAGTTAATGTTATCTTCTTACTTGCTTGTTTCTTATTATCAGAAAAAACTAAAGCTTATAGAGTTGATAGCGCTAAAGCATGTTTTGTAATTGCAGGTATTCAAATCTTAAGAATCTTCTGGATTCCATTATTCTATTACTCAAAACATTTAGAATATTTAGAGGCAGTTAAGGCTGCTAGTGAAGCAGGAACTGATTTAGCTTATAGCGGAATTATTGGCTTAAGCGGTGGTAAATTTATTGCATGTATCGTTTTATTTATCATTTCTGCATGTGCATTAGTTGGTGCAGGAGTAGTATGTACTGTCAAAGCAAGAAAATTAAATGCACATTTAAAAGAATTAGAAAAGGTCGGTGACAAATAATGGCAGGATTAAAATTAGAACACATAAAGAAAATCTATGATGGTGGTGTTTGCGCTGTTCAAGATTTCGATATTGATATTAAAGATGGTGAATTCATTGTCATTGTTGGTCCATCTGGATGTGGTAAATCTACTACATTACGTATGATTGCAGGCCTTGAAGATATTTCTGAAGGTAAAGCATTTATTACAAATAGAAAAGACGAAAATGGTAATGTTCTTAAAGATAAAGATATTACAAATTTAGCAGCAAAAGATAGAGATATGGCGATGGTTTTCCAAAACTATGCTTTATATGCTCATATGACTATCTATCAAAACATGGCTTTCTCTTTAACTTTAAGAAAACAGCCTAAAGAATTAATTCATGAAAAAGTTATGTACGCAGCAGAAGTACTTGACTTAAATGCTCAATTAAATAAAAAACCTAAGCAATTATCAGGTGGACAACGTCAACGTGTTGCTTTAGGTAGAGCAATTGTCCGTGATCCTCAAGTATTCTTATTTGATGAACCTTTATCAAACTTAGATGCTAAATTAAGAGTATCAATGAGACGTGAAATTAAATTATTACATCAAAAGTTAAATGCTACTATGATTTACGTTACACACGACCAAATCGAAGCTTTAACTCTTGCTGATAGAATCGTTGTTATGTCAATGGGTGAAGTTCAACAAATTGGTACACCTCTTGAAATTTATTCAGATCCTAACAACGTATTTGTTGCTTCATTCATCGGTAACCCACCTATGAACTTTGTAAATGGTAAGATTTCGGAAGATGGTTCTAAATTCGTTTGCAAAGATTTCTCATTTGAATTAAATGATTCAAAGAAAGAATTAATTAAGAGAAACGATTATGCAGGCAAAGATATTATTCTTGGCTGCAGACCAGAATACTTTACTGAAGGTGGTTCATTAAAGTTTACTAATGAATTATTAGAACACATGGGTCCTTCTACATTATTCCATACACATATTGGTGAAACTAAGATGACAATCAAGTTACCAGGATGGTTAGATTATAAAGAAGGCGATACATTATCATTAGATATTAATCAGGATGTTATGTGCTTCTTTGATGCAAAAACTTCAAATAGAATTAGATAGGAGGTAAGTATGGATAAATTTTTAAATTGGTTCAAATTTCAAGTTAGAAAAACACTTATCTCATTAAAGAGAAACTATTATGTTATTCCTTTAATCTTCGTCGCTATTTGCTGTATTCAATTTATGTGTAGCTTATATATCTTATCACCAGGTTTTGCTAGAATTTCAAATACTGGTGTCGATGATATTAACTCATATGCTTCAGCATTTACATTTGTAGTTTCATTACTTACTATTTTATCTACTGTTGCATATATTAACTTTGCATTAAAGAAATATGGTGAAAAAAGACCTATTATCATGGTTGCAATCTATACAATTATGGTTGCAATTAACTTAGTATTATTATTCTTAATTTTAAGAGCAAATAATCAGAGTGTTATGCAAGACTATAACAAGATGATGGATCCTTCAACTGATGATGCTGCTAGATTAATCTGTGAAAAGTATGTTGTATTAGGAAGACAATGTTCAAATATTGTCATTGCTCAAATTGTTCTTGAAATTGTTAGCTTAGTATTAGTACATACAGCACCTTTAGTTCAAGCACAATTAAAGAAATTAAAATTCAAATCAATCCACATGGTTGGAGAAAAAGACTTAGGAGAAGAAACTAATGCCAAATAAAACAAAAAAATCTAATGAAGAAGAAACAAAAAAAGAAACTTCTTCAAAAGATGTTGAAACAAATCCATACGCAACTAATGGTGCGTTAAGCAAAATCCCTTATTGGGTAAAAGCAGTATTTATTAAATATTGGTTTTTTGGTGCGGTTTGTTTCTTTGTTGGTATGGGCTTAGGTTTAACAGGCTATAAATATGCTCTTGCTGCAGGTTTAATATCTGGTGCATTAACAGATATTGCCTGTGACAATATCCTAATTATGATGGATTCAGATTTAAATGAATCTAAAAACTACATGATCTATAAATCTAAAAAGGTTTGGTCGATGGTAGTTAATATTATTTATGCAATTGCTATTTATTTTGGAGTAGCTTATTTCTGTTCTTGGATTGTTAAACTTATTTATAATCAAGAAAATTGGTTCTTAAGTACTGTATTTGCGGAACCTTTATCTCAAGGTTTAGTAGCGATAGTATTCGATATGGCTTTAATTGGCTTAAAGAACTTAATTGTATATTTAATTAAAAAAAATAAAAAAGAAAATGAAATTAGTAAGGAGTAAACATGAAAATTTTATTTGTATCACCTGTCAGTGTAACTATTGAACTTGAAAATAATGAAATCTATTTTTCAAAAGAAAAATATGATGTTTTAGTTAACTCAAAAGTTGCATTAAAAGATGTTGATACAAATGTTTTTTCATTATTTGAATTAACTCCTAATACTGAATATGTAGTATCTGTTAATGATGAAAAAGTTTCATTTAAGACAGATGCAGTTAATCGTGTCTATGAAGATGAATCATTAGTTAAAGATGGTTCAGTAGATATGACAAGTCAAATTCAAACATTAATTAGTAATGCTCAAGAAAATGATATGGTTGTCATTAACGAAGGTACTTATTTAATTACATCTTTAAAATTAAAGAGCAATATGACTCTTTATCTTAAAAAAGGTGCTGAATTAATTGCCTCTACTAACGAACAAAATTTTAAAGATATTGAAGGATTTGTCACATTAAAAGATGGAAGAAAACTTGAATGTGGTTCTTGGGAAGGAGACCCTTGGAATCAAAAAGAATCTATCTTAATGGGTGTAGAATTAAACAATGTCAAAGTAGTAGGTGAAGGTACTCTCAATGGTAGAGCAAATGAATCAACTTGGTGGGTTGATTTTAGAAAGAAACCTTATGCTCGTCCTCATATGATTTATTTCATTAGATGTAATGAGGTTAAAGTACAAGGTATTAATGTTAAGAATTCACCTCAATGGACAATTCATCCATATTTCTGTGAAAATATTGGTTTCTATGATTTATACATTGAAAACCCAAAGATTTCTCCAAATACTGATGGATTAAATCCTCAATGTTGCACTAACGTTGAAATCATTGGTGTCTTATTCTCAGTAGGTGATGACTGTATCGCTTTAAAATCAGGTAAGATGGCAATTGGTAAAAAATACAAAACTCCTTCATCAAAAATCACAATTAGAAATTGCTGGATGAGATTTGGACATGGTGCAGTTGTTCTTGGTTCAGAAATGAGTGGAGGAATTAAAGATATTACTGTAGAAAGATGTATCTTTGACCATACTGATAGAGGTTTAAGAATTAAAACTCGTCGTGGTAGAGGTGATACAGCAGTAATTGATGGCATCACTTTCTCAAATATCTTAATGAAAGGTGTCTTAAATCCTTTAACAGTCAATATGTTCTATTTCTGTGATCCTGATGGAAAGACAGAATATGTTTGGTCAAAAGAAAAATTACCAGTCGATGATAGAACTCCTTATTTAGGTAAATTTACATTTAAAAATATTAAAGCTGAAGAATGTGAATATTGTGCAGGTTATTTCTATGGGCTTCCTGAACAACCTGTTGGAGAAATTAATATCGAAGATTGTGAATTTAGTTTTAAAGAAGATGCTGCTTCAGGTACTCCAATTATGATGACTAATGCAGAAGTCTGTTGTAAGAAGGCATTTACATTCAATAATGTTAAGAAAGTTAATATGAAGAATGTAGTTGTTAAAGGTAATGTAGGTCCTTTATATGACGTGTCTGGAAATGAGGAACTCTATTATGGATAGTATAGTAAGAGCATATTTTGTTGCAGATGAATTACCTGCTTCTAATATTCTTTCTAAAATGCTTAGCCTCATTACTCGTAAAGAAATTAATTTAGAAAAAGAAGGTAATGCATATAGAATTGGAGAAGTATCTGTAAAAGATTTTACAAAGATTGCAGCAAGTACTAAAACTCTTGCTAACGATTTAGATATCTTTGATTTAGAATTAATCGTTGTTCCTTTTTACGATATTAAGCTAATTAGTGGCATTAAGAAAAACAAAACAGGTGTCTATTTTCTTTACGATTTATTACTAGAAAAGTATAATAGTAATAAATTAGATGTAACAAATATCACATCAATTCTTAATGATGTGCCTACAGAAATTTTACTTACAGTAAAAAATTATATTAGACTTAATCAATCACTTGCAGAAACAGGTGAACTGATGTTTGCGCATCGTAATACAATTAATTATCGTATTAACAAATTTATCAGTTTAACTTCTATTAACGTAAGAGAAATGCAAAATGCGGTACTTGTTTACTTTATTATTACGTTAATGGATATTAATGAATAATTATTGAGGGGATAACATTATGGATAAAAATGTAGAAACAATTTACGAAGAATTAAAGAGTAACATCATTAATTTGGATTTAGTTCCTGGTACTAAAATTAGAGAAGAAGATCTTGCTTTAAGATTTAATGTATCTAGAACTCCAATTAGAACAGTTATTTCTAGATTAGAAAAAGATGATTTACTTACAGTTATTCCTCAAAAAGGAACTTATGTAAGTAAGATTAATATTGCAAATATTTCAGATTTTATTTATGTACGTAAAGCTGTTGAAGTCAGTGTTTTAGAAATTATTGAGAAGACACTTACTCTTCAACAAATTCAAGTTTTAAATGATATCTTAGCCCAACAGCATGAAATTATTATGATGGAAACCTCTATTGAAAAATCAAAGAAGTTCTTTCATAATGACAACTTATTCCATGCGACATTATTTAAATTTGCAGGCTTAGAAGGTGTATGGAAACTTATTCATACTGAGGCTACAACTTTAAATAGAGTTAGAATTATGGCAAACTTACGTACTACAACTCAAGTAGAAAAAATTTACGAACAACATTGTCAAATTGTTGAATGCTTAAAGAATCATCAATTAGATGAAGCAAAACAAATTTTCTCATCTCATATGGATGGTGGTTTTGAAGGCATTAATGATGTAATCGATAAATATAGAGATTACTTCATGTAGAAAGGAACCACATGGTTAAAGAATTTGTCGAACAATATTTAAGAGAATTCGTCTCTTATAAAACTAATAGATGGTGCTATGAAGATGGTATTTTACTTACTGCATGCGTAGCATTATATGAATCAACTAATGATAAAAAATATAAAGATTTCGTTATTGATTACTTAAATAAATTTGTTAGAGAAGATGGATGTCCTATGGGATATAATCTTTTAGATTATAATATCGATGACGTTCAAGCTGCGACTGTTCTACCTTGGGCATATAAAGAAACTAAAGAAGAAAAATTTAATAAAGCAATTGAATTATTTTATAAACAACTTCTTGGTCATCCAAGATGTAAATGCGGTAACTTCTTTCATAAAAAGAGATATCCTTATCAAGTTTGGATGGATGGACTTTATATGGGACAAGTTTTCTACTGCAAATATTCAGTTGATAGAAAACTCGATAAGAACATTGATGATATCGTAAGTCAGTTTAAGAATGTAAGAAAATATCTCTTCGATGAAGAAAGAAAATTATACGTTCATGCTTATGATGAAAATAAAGTAATGCAGTGGGCAGATAAAGTTACCGGTAAAGCTCCTAACGTTTGGTCTAGAGCATGCGGATGGATGATGATGGCATTAGTTAATATCTATGAAATTGCTAGCCCTGTCTATCCAGACAAAGTAAGTTTTATCCCTTCAATGTATAAAGAAATGATTGATGGGTTAAAACCATATGTTGATAAAGAACATTTTATGATTCATCAAGTTGTTGACCACATTGGAGAAAAAGGTAATTATTTAGAAACTTCTGGTTCATCTATGATGGCATTTAGTTTATTAAAAGCTTATAGACTTGGAATGGTTGATAAATCATATCAAGAATTAGGCTTAAAGATGTATGAAGGTATTACTAAAACTTATTTAAAAGAAACTGATGGTCATTATGCTCTTGGAGGTATTTGCCAAGTTGCAGGACTTGATAACGAAAGAAGAAACGGAAGCGCAGAATATTATTATTCAGAAAAAATCTGTGAAAATGAAGTTAAGGGTGTAGCACCTTATATGATGTTAGTATCCGAAGTGTTAAGAAAGGATAATTAATTATTATGAAAGAATTTTTAGGAAAAGATTTCTTATTAAATACAGAAACTGCAAAAATTTTATATCACAAATACGCAAGTAAAATGCCTATTTATGATTATCACTGCCATTTACCAATTAAGGAAATTTATGAAGATCGTAAATTTGACTCAATTACTGATTTATGGTTAGTTGAAGGTCACTTTGGAGACCATTATAAATGGAGAGCAATGCGTAATAATGGTGTAAGTGAACACTTTATTACAGGGAATGCAACTAAGAAAGAAAAGTTCTTAAAATGGGCAGAAACAATTCCTTATGTTGTTGGTAACCCTTTATATCACTGGACACACTTAGAATTACAAAGATATTTCGGTATTAACGAAATTTTATCACCAAAGAACGCTGAAAAAGTTTATGACTTAATGAACGAAAAATTAAAAGGTATGTCTGCTCGTTCAATTATTGAATCAAGTAATGTTGATACATTATGTACAACTGATGACCCAATTGATGATTTACATTATCATAGAGCATTATGGGAAGATAAGTCATTTAAAGTTCATGTTTATCCTGCATTTAGGCCTGATAAATTAATCAATGTTGATT
>DEWM01000008.1:0-212 GCA_002363635.1 Caryophanales bacterium UBA3210
GCAAGTTCAATTTGTCTTCCTTTTTGAGTATCCATTGGTTCTTTTTCTCCATCTTCATCAATTAATCTACCATCATCATTTCCTCTGCTTGGACAACATAAGACTTTACCCCAGTCGAAATCGCAAATGGCTTCTAAATGAATAAATTTAAGACAGAAATTAACTACAAAAGTAGTCGAAGCTAATCCTAAGCACCAACCCCATTGAGTCAT
>DEWM01000008.1:274-2895 GCA_002363635.1 Caryophanales bacterium UBA3210
GTAAGTCCTTCCTTGTTGCATTTGAATACTAAACCACCATATTGTACTAATAAAAATTGAATGAACATTTCAGTAGAAGTAACGGCTATGAACATCCAGTTATCTAAAATTCTATGGAATATATTCAAATTATTATTTATGATTCTGCTATTAATTTGATTGAATAAAGAATAAAAGACGAAAGTATTAAATATCATTGTCATATGAACAGTATTACCATAAGTTGAAGTATACCATTTATATGCTTCATATAAATTATTTATTTGATCTTCTTCGAATTGAGTTCTATCAAAGAAGAAGCATACTTTAGGGTCCAAGTTTCTTCTTAAATGTTTCATTGGATCCCATGAACTTTTCTTTCCGTCCATGATATAATAATAAACTTTATGGTTTTTGAACTCAGATACTTCAGCAGGGAAATCACCGAAGCAATTTTCTAATTGTCGAATCATATTAAGTCTTTCTACATTATCTTCAACAATGAAATTAGAACCGTATAAATATAAATAAAGAACTAAACTGAATTGAACTAAACTTTGAACTATGATCATTTTCCACATTGTATTATTAATGATATATTCTCTTTTTGAATGTGGATGACGATATAATAATTCATCACTTGGATCTTCGGTTGAAAGTGCAAGAGAACCAAGAGAGTCCATTATAAGGTTAATCCAAAGCATTTGAATAGCAGTTATAGGACTTTCACTACCAATACAAGAAGAAACAAATACTAATAATACAGCTGAGAAATTAACACTTAATTGGAATTGTAAGAATTTTCTAATGTTATCGAAAATATTTCTACCCCATTTTATAGCATGAACTATCGAATTGAAATTATCATCTAAAATAATAATATCTGCAGCATCTCTTGCAACATCAGTTCCAGTTTTACCCATAGCGAATCCTACATCAGCTTTAGATAAGGCAGAAGCATCATTTGTTCCGTCACCAGTTACTGCAACTACATTATCTAATTCTCTAAGACCGAGTACTAAAGCATATTTATCTATGGCTCTTGCTCTTGCAATTACTTTTAAGTTTTTAATAATTTCTTGGAAAGTGTCCATATCATGTATTCTTTCTTTCTTTAATTTTTTGGATAATTCATCGTCATCTAAATCTGGATATTTATTTCTTGCTTGACCTATAGTTTTAGGACATGTACATTTATCTGTGTCCATTGTGCATGTCTTGCAAACAATTCCTCCGATTCTTTCAATAAAGTCTTTACCAGTTAAAGATATATAATTTTCGGATGGCTTAATAATTCCAGCATTTCTTGCAATAGCTTCAGCAATGGTTTGATCATCTCCTGTTATCATGATAACTTTGACGCAAGCTTGACGACATAAATCTACACTTTGTGGTACACCTTGTCTCAAAGCATCATTTATAGCTGCAATACCAATTAAAGTAAATCCGGTTTTTTCTATGTCATAATTCAAATGATCGGTATTTGCTTTTGATGCTAAGAAATTATTAATTTCATCGAAAGAAACTTCTTTAAAAGCAATGGCTAAATTTCTCAAGGTTAAACCTGAATACTCTTTTGTGATGTCATCTAATCTTTTTAAATGGCCTTGATCCTTTTGTAAATCCACAATACCTTCTCCGTTTGATTTTAAATAACTAGTACATGCTCTTATAACAACTTCTGGTGCTCCTTTCATATAAATGAAATATTTACCATCATCTCTTTTAATAATACTTGACATTCTTTTTCTATCAGAGTGGAATTTAAGTCTATCTAATTGTTGATATTTTTTTGATAAATCTTCTCCAAATCCTCTTAAGAAGTCATAAAAGGCGAAATCAGTTTTGGAAGAACTAGCAATAATAATATCACCTTTACCATCAAGTTCTATATCGATATTATTAATTAAAGCATCTCTTAAAATTTTGTAATAATTAGCGGCGAATTTTGTTGTATAATTTACAACATGTTCATGATCAACTTCATTCACATTTACTTTATTAGTGTTATTATAAAAGGACACTACATGCATTTTATTTCTTGTTAGAGTACCTGTTTTATCTGTGCAAATGTAATTAGCTCCTCCCATTGTTTCACATGCTGGCATATGTCTGACTAAGTTATTATCATCCATCATTTTTTTAACGCTGAATGATAAAGATAATGTAACCGCTAAAGGTAAACCTTCAGGAATAGCGACGACTATAATAGTAATACATAATATAAGACTTTGGAATATGTCTTTCCAAATTCCGGACCAGATTGAATAATTATCTAATAAATAATAAGTTTGATTTTTGATTTTTTCGGATTCGGTTTTATCATAAGTACCATTGTGGAAATGTTTTTCTATGAAAGCTTCGAGTAATTCATTTTTGTGGTACATTTGTAAATATTTGGAATAGAATAATTTAACTAAAAGAGCTACTAAAGTAATTATAGCACTCCATAAACCGAATTTACCAATATCTTCAGCAATATCTTCTAATTTTATTTCTAAAGGAGTTTTGTTACTTTCTTCATCTTCCTTATTTTGCATTACATGTTCTCTTATTTTTCCTGCGGCTGAATTTGGTCCTGTGGCTAATACTAACATCCATCCTTCTCCTTCTTTAACTGTTGTACCAGAGAAGACCATTGG
>DEWM01000007.1 GCA_002363635.1 Caryophanales bacterium UBA3210
GTCTATTGTTAACGAAGATTATATCGATAAGAGGGAGAAGAACTGCTAAACCGATAGGAATGAATAAGACAAGAATTGAAATTAAATTAAATGATAATCCTCCAATGACGTCTCCATATTTTTCTGAATTAGATAAGAGTACTGCAGTAAGTGGGGAAATAATGCTTGTTAATGAATAAGTAAGATGTGCCCATAAATATCTTTTATAAGTAATGTCATCTCTTAATGAAGCAGAGAGTGCAAGAAGTGACATGACGATAGAAATAGCACTGATATTTGTTAAGACTCCGTAAATAATATATAAGCCTCTTGCTCTTTGAAATTCTTCTCCAACTGGATAGCTAAGTGATCTCATAATACTTATTGATTTTCCTAATGTTACAATAAAGAAAATCATCATTCCAACATTGATAAGACTACCAAGCAAAGTGAACCATTTAAATTTTTTAAAATTTACTATTTCCATAAATCTCAACCCCGCGTTTTAGTCTATTATAATAAATATCATCTAGAAATTAAATAAAAATGCAAATAAAGTAATATGTATCTTTTCATTCTTCTTTTAATTTTTTATTAACTATGTTAATATCTTATGAGTAAGAGGATATAAATGAGCATTATTGATTTTGCTAACGTTAATGTTTTAATTGACTTTATCGTAACTGTAATAGTTTTAATCACTGTTACTAGCGGTCTTTTAGTGTTGATGAAAAGAACATTTGTTGTCGTTTCTTTATCACTTACTGCTGTACTAGTTATCTTATGCAAGATTTTATGCTTAGATAACGCAGCAATTGGACTTGAGATTACATACTTTGGTATGGCGATTATCTATTCAATGGTTAATTTACAAGAATTTAGATATATTGTATTAAATAACGTTCATATTAGACGTAGAGGAAATAAAGATAATCAAATGAGTAAAGAAGCTTTCTATAAGCTTATTGCAGATACTGTTGGTTCTTTATCTAGAACAAAAACAGGCGCAATTATTACATTTGAAAAATCAAACCCACTTGATGAAATTATTAAAAATGGAACTGCGATTAACGCTCCAGTATCACAAGAATTATTAATGACAATTTTCTATCCAGGTACTAGACTTCATGATGGAGCAGTTGTTATTAAAGGGAATTTGATTGTTGCAGCATCTGTTTACTATACTCCTACCACTAGAGCATTGTATGGTAAATATGGTTCTAGACATAGAGCAGCATTTGGTATTTCAGAAATTACTGATTCAGTAACAGTTGTTGTTTCTGAAGAAACAGGTAGAATTTCGATTGCATATAAAGCAAATATGGAATCAGTATCATACGATCGTTTCTTAGATGAATTTACTGAAGCAATGGAAGACTAATTAGTCTAAGCTTAATAAATAAAAAACGGGATGAACATCATCCCTTTTCTTATAAGTTAAAGCAAAAAAAAGAGATACCGAAGTATCTCATCGTTATCTTAAATGGTGGGTACAGAGAGGATCGAACTCCCGACCTTCTGTACGTCAAACAGATGCTCTCCCAGCTGAGCTATATACCCAGGTCGTTTAGCGATAACGATATAAATATAGTAGAAAAAAAGCCTTGTGTCAATAAAATAAATTAAATATTTTTAAGAAAATTAAAAAGGAGGAAAAATCTATGGCTCTACCAGAAGTATATCTAGAATTAGAAAAGATATTTTTTGAGCATGGATATAAACTTTTTATGGTTGGAGGAGCTTCTAGAGATTATTTAATGGGACTAGAAGTTTATGATTTTGATTTAGCAACTGATGCTACTCCTGAAGAAATGAAAGAATTTATTAATTTTGAAAACCCATTTGTTTCTTTAGGCTCCATTTCTTTTAAATATAAAGGTAAGAAAATTGATATTACTACTATGAGAGTAGAAGGGGAATATAAAGATTATCGTCATCCTGAATCAATTAAATTTGTTAAGTCTTTAAGAATGGATGCAAAAAGAAGAGATTTTGCGTTAAACGCTATTTATATTGATAAGAATGGAAAGAAATATGATTTTTATCATGGACTTGATGATTTAGATAATCATTTAATCTCAATGGTAGGCAAAGCAGATGAAAGATTAAAAGAAGATCCTTTAAGAATCTTAAGAGCCTTAAGGTTTTCTTTAATTTATGATTATTCTTTAACTCCATCATTAAGAGAAGCAGTTGATAAGAATATGAAGTTATTAAAAAAGATTTCTTATCAAAAAGCGATGACTGAAATTAAAAAGATGAGAGATTTTGATGAAGATAAGGCTAATTGGCTTTTAAAAATTCATAAAGTTGATCATTATATTCCTTTAGATAACAATTATAAAAATCGTTTAGATGTCATTGATATGCACTGCGATACTATTACAAAAAAAGAATTTAAGAAAGATGGATATTTTAATGATTTACATCTTAATTTCTTTAAAATGGCAAAAGGTGAATATCTTGCTCAGTGCTTTGCCATTTTCTTGCCTTTAAAAGTGGAAAAGCATCCTTTTGAAAAAGCTAAATCATATTATGAAATCTTTAAAAAGCAAATAGCAGAGAATAATAGTATTATTAGCCAAGTTACTTCTTATCAAGAATTAATTAATAATAAGAGTAAACAAATGATGAGCGCTATTCTTACTTTAGAAGAAGGCGGAATTATTGAAGGCTCCTTAGAAAAACTTGAAGAAGTTTATTCTTGGGGAGTAAGAATGATGACACTTACTTGGAATTATGAAAATGAGATTGGCTATCCAAATATTAATTATGGAGATGGTCTAGAAAAAGTAGATAGAAAAAATAAGAATGAGTGGTTAAAACCTCACTTAGTTAACACTGAAGAAAAGGGACTTAAACCATTCGGTATTCAAGTAGTGAAAAAAATGAATGAACTTGGTATGATTATAGATGTCTCACATGGTTCAGACGCATTATTCTATGATGTAATTAAATATTCATCTAAACCAATTGTTGCTTCTCATTCTAATAGTAGAAGTGTCTATAATCATAAGCGTAATCTAACAGATGATATGATTAGAGCACTTGCTAAAAATGGCGGAGTAATTGGAATTAATTATTGCCCTGAGTTTGTTTCTAAAAAGAGAAAAACTTCTCAAATTCCTGATTTAGTTAAACATATTAATCATATTAGAGAAGTTGGAGGAATTGATGTTATTGCTCTTGGTAGTGATTTTGATGGTATTGATACTCCAGTAGGTATGAGTGATTGTACTAAGACTTTAGAATTAAAAGAGGCATTAATAGAAGCAGGATATTCTCCAAAAGACATTAAGAAAATCTTTCACGATAACTTCTTAAGAGTTTTTAAAGCAAACTGCTCAAAGTAGGTGAAATTATGGACAAAATTTTAAAACAAATTAATTATCGTTATATTTTAGTAGATTCATATAAGAACTTAGGCCTAAATGAAAATGATTTAGCGGTTCTTTTAGTTACTGATAATATCTTAAAGGAAGAACCAATGCTTGTTACTAATGAAATTCTTGCTTTAAAAATGACTTTATCAGTTGATGATATTGATGTCATCTTATCTTCTTTAATCAAGAGAGGTTTTATTACTTATGACCATCTTGATAAAAGTATCGTTACATCAATGAAACCAACATATGACAAGATTGAAAAGATGTTCTTAGATAATCTTTTACAAAGAACATTAGATCAAAAAGATACTGCAAAAGTTGAAGAAGAAAGAAATATCTTCTTAACATTACAAAAAGAATTAGGTAGATCCTTATCTCCTGCAGAAATTGAAAAAGTTCGTGATTGGGTTAATGATAACATCGATAAAGAAGTCATTATTACTTGTTTACACGAATGTCAGGCACGCTTAAAAAGAGTAACTATTAATGCTTTAGATAAACAAATTCAAAAATATTTATCATCTAGAGATATTGAAAAAGAAGGTTATTCTGCAGTTAATGAAAAATGCAAAAAAGACATTGCTAGAGCAATTGATATTGCAAATGTAAAGTGGACTAATGATTAGTAAAAAATGTGAAGAAATCTTAGAGTATTTTAATGAGATTTTACCTAATGCTAAATGTGAATTAAATTATTCTAAAGATTACGAATTAGTTATTGCAGTAATGCTAAGCGCTCAAACGACTGATAAACGTGTAAATGAAGTTGATAAAGAGTTATTTAGTAAATATGATTCTTTAGAAAAACTAAATTCTGCAAGTGAAGAAGATATTGAAAAGATTATTAGACCAGTTGGTTTATCGAAAAACAAAACTCGTCACGTTAAAGGAATAGTTAAATCATTGATTGAGAATTTTGATTCTAAAGTTCCTGAAGATAAAGAATTATTAATGTCTTTACCAGGAGTAGGTAATAAAACTGCGAACGTCATTAGAATTGAATTATTTAAGATTCCTGAAATACCTGTTGATACACATATTGAAAGAATATCTAAACGTTTAGGTTTAGCGTTATCGACAGATTCAGTCTTGGAAGTAGAAAAGAAATTAAGAAAGAAATTTCCTGAATCTACATATATTAAATTCCATCATCAAATGATTCATTTTGGTAGATATAAGTGCAAAGCACTTCATCCAGAATGTGAAGGATGCAAATTAATTAAATATTGTAAGTATTATAAAAAGGTGTCTTAACGGCACCTTTTGTTTTAGAAATAAATTTTATCGACGATATCTAGATATTTTAAACGAGGAATATAACCTTGCTCTACTAAGTGGCCTAGTCTTCTTACTTCATCAATACTAATTGATTTTTTGCCTTCTTTATCTTCATATCTATTAATAATAATAGAACTATCAACTAGATAAACTTCATCAAGTGAAGAGAAATATATTAAGAAGAACGCAATAGCGCCTTGTCTTAAAACACCTTTTAAATGTTCAATTTGTTGAGAAGGAATGTTGTGGAAAGAAAGTGATGTTTTCGATTTAGTTTCTTTACATTCAAAATCGATATATTTACCACGATATACTCCGTTATAGTCAGTAGTAGATTGTTTTTCAAAATAGGCTTCTGTGATTTTCATTTTTGAATAATCAACTTTAACTATTTTAATTGGAGTAGGTCTTTTGATAATTCTCGCACGATCTTCATCTCTATAAAAATCATTAGAAACGTTAACAGCATGTTCAAAATCCATACCACGATTAGCGGCATTTGCAATTTTCTTCTTTTCTTTTTTAGAAGCATCTAATTCTTGTTTTAGAGAAGAAATAACTTTATTTGGTTTTCCATTAGGATAATTAATCATATTATTTTAAGAATTCCTTAATTTCGTTATCTAAATCTTCTGGAGAGATAGTTTGACCATCTAAAAGTTTTGATAAGATTGCTTTAACTGGTTTAGGCATAGAGCCAGAAATCTGTAAGACGTGTTTATATTCACTTAAGACAATTTCTTTATTAGTATTTAATGCATTAAATAAGTTCATTAAATCATAAGCATCATTAAGAGGATCGTGACTTTGACCGTGTGGGGCAACATTAAATAAGCTTAAATAGTTAGTTAATGAATAATTGTTACCATTCTTATCTTTGATAAATGAAGAGATGATTGGTAAGAAATCAATTGTGTTTTTACAAATAGAATAACCAACTTCTTTATTTTTGGGCTTTAAGATTTCAATTGAAGAAAGAATCATCTTATCGTCATTAGAACCAAATGTAATAAATGCATATTTACCAAAATCATTACCAATGAATTTAGAAAATTCTTTGAACATCTTTTCAACGGTAACACCTTCGTTTTTTAGAAGTGGGTTATCAATTGAAGTTAAGTTAGTAACAATTTTACCAATAGCACCTGCTGGTTTAACGTAACGTTTATAAAAAGATGGTTCACTTGTGAAGTGACCTTCTTCATCACATTCGACTTTAACCGCGCCTATTGCAATGATTTCATGAGAAAATTGAGTTCCTTCAAAGTCGAGAAAACATAAATTTCTTTTTTTCTTAAGTGCTTTAGTTAGTTGATTCATATTTTTTACCTATACCTAGTATATTAGAAAATAGTTTAAAGGACTAGTAATTTGAATTAAAAGTGTAGTTTTATCATATTAATTATAATATAATTAAAAATGTACCTTATAAGGAGAGCTTATGGATTTAGATTTAAAATTAAATTCAAGAAAAGTAATCGATAAAGAATTTAAAGGCGTCAAAAATGGTTATGAACCACTTGAAGTTGATAAATTTTTAGATATAATCGTACAGGACTATGTCAAAATGGAAAAAGCTTCTATTGACTATAAAAAGACTTTAGAAGAATACCAGAGAACTCTAAAAGTTTACAAAGACCGTCTTGATAAGTTAGAACTTAACAATGCTGTCTTAAGTAAAAAGATGGAGAATATCGCTGATAATGACAATGTCTCTTTTAATAACATTGATTTAGTAAAACGTATTGCTTTACTAGAACAAGCGTTATCAAATGCTGGAATTGATCCAACAAAAATTAAGTAAAAACCTTTGACCTGGATAATTGCTGGCACCCTTGAGGTGTTAGAGGAAAGTCCATGCTCGCACAGACTGTGATGTCTGTAGTGTTTGTGCTAAGAGAAAAAATAATCTTAGGCAGGTAGGAGTACCTGACGGCGGAAAGAAACCTAAATCTTCGGATATGGTCTATTTCCATAAAGCGCCACAGTGACGTAGTTTGCTTGAAAAAGTAAAGTGGAACGAGGTAAGCCCCTCAAGCGAGAAATCTAAATTTGGTAAGAGAGGTCGTAACGGAGAAACGAATCTAGTTATGGCACACGGCAACGTGTAGATAAATAGTTATCCTAGACATAACATGGCTTACAGGGTCAAAGACTCAATATTTTTAGAAAGGAAATAGAATATGAATTTACCAAACAAAATTACAACATTTAGAATGGTATGCGTAGTTATTATCGTTTTCTTACTTTGCTTCCCATGGGCAGCATGTGGAGTAAATATGCCAATGATGTTTAACGGTTTAACATTAGAATATTTAATTTCGTTTGTTTTATTTATCGTTGCATCTTTCTCAGATTTCTTAGATGGCTATATTGCAAGAAAATACAATTTAGTTACAACATATGGTAAATTCATGGATCCTATTGCAGATAAATTACTCGTTGATTCATTGTTCATTATTTTATGTAGAGATTATCCAACATTAGTTATCGTTGCAGTTATTATGATTGCACGTGACTTAGTTGTTGATGCAGTTAAATTAATTGCTGCAGGTAAAAATAAAATTGTCGCTGCAAATATGTGGGGAAAAGCAAAAACTGTCGCTCAAATGGTAGCATTATCATTTGTCTTATTTGGTGATTGGCCATTCTCATATTTTGATAGTCCAATTGCTCTACATGGCTTCAGCGTATCAATTATCTTATGCTATTTAGCAGGTGTTTTATCACTCATGTCTATGATTGTCTATATCTATCAAAATAGAGATGTTTTCAAAGACGATAAAGAAGAAAAATAATATGACTAGACAAGAAGTAATTGATAAATTAAAAACTTCATTTAAAACTCTAGGAACAGTTGAGTCATTAACTGGTGGGCTAGTTAGTAGTACTTTTACTTCATATTCGGGAGTAAGTAAATTCTTTAAAGGAAGTATCGTTTCTTATTCATCTTTAGTTAAAAGAGATGTATTAGGTATATCTCAAGAAACTATTGATAAATATGGAGTGGTTTCTAAAGAAGTTGCTCATGATATGGCAGAAAAAGGAAGCAAAATCTTAGATGTAGATTTATGTTTATCTTTTACAGGTAACGCAGGTCCAGACGTAATGGAAAATAAAAAAGTGGGAGAAGTATATGTAGGCTTTGCTCACGATAATAAAACTGATGTTTATCCTTTGATGCTTAAAGGGGAAAGAAACGAAATTCGCGAAAGCTTAGTATCATTTAGCTTTGAATTATTAGAAAAATATTTTGGGGATATCTCAAAATAATGCGTATAGATTAAGTAAAGGAGAAAATTATGGCAGAAGAAAAAACAAAAGATCAGAAATTAGAAGCCACAATTAAGGATATTGAAAAATTATTCGGTAAAGGCGCAGTTATGAAGTTAGGTGAAAAACCTTCTCTTCATTTAGATGTTATTCATTCAGGTTCATTACTTATTGATAACGCATTAGGTATTGGTGGTTATCCAAAAGGAAGAATTATTGAAATCTATGGTCCTGAATCATCAGGTAAAACAACTTTAGCATTATCTGCAGTCGCAGAATGCCAAAAGACAGGTGGTAGAGCAGCGTTCGTTGATGCAGAACACGCTATCGACCCAACATATGCTCAAACACTTGGTGTTAATATTGATGAATTAATTCTTTCTCAACCAGACCATGGTGAACAAGCTCTTGAAATTGTTGAAATGCTCGCTAAATCTGGAGCGATTGATATTATTATTGTCGACTCTGTTGCAGCTTTAGTCCCTCAAGCAGAATTAGATGGAGAAATGACTGATAACGTTGTTGGTATGCACGCAAGACTTATGTCTAAAGCAATGAGAAAACTTGCTGGTGTACTCGATAAATCAAATTGTACAGTTATTTTCATTAACCAATTAAGAGAAAAAGTTGGTGTTATGTATGGCAATCCAGAAGTTACTACTGGTGGTAGAGCATTAAAGTTCTATGCTTCAGTCCGTATCGATATTAGAAAAGCTGACGCAATTAAAGAAGGCGACAAGATTGTTGGCAACACAGTTAAAGTCAAAGTCGTAAAGAATAAAGTTGCTCCTCCATTTAAATCATGTGAAGTCACTTTAATCTATGGCAAAGGCTTTGATAAAGATGCAGAAATTTTAGATATGGCATTAGAACTTGGATTTGCTAAGAAGAGTGGTTCATGGTATGAAGTTCTTGGTGAAAGAGTTGGCCAAGGAAAAGAATCTGCAGTTAACTATTTAAATGAACATCCTGATGTTAGAGATGATGTTTACGCTCAAATTGTTGCAAAACTTCAAGAACCAACTGAATTTGATGATTAATTAGAAAATATATGATTTTAAGAGGCTCACTATAGTGAGTCTTTTATTTTTTATTGAAAAAAGTCGATGTTTTGATATAATAAAAAATGGATATAGTTAATCCAAAAAGTATATTTTAAAAATGAGATAAAACCATTATCTTTAGTATAAAATTACTTAACCTATTTTACTTCGTTGAATCGGACTAGCGAAGATAATAAAAAAATTAGTTCATGGAATATAAAGGAGAAATAATAAGATGTGGTGGTTATATTTAATCATTGCTCTTGTCGCGTTCATTTTAGGTGGCGGACTTTTCTTTGTTTTATTTAAAACGGTATTTTCAAAACGCGCAGAAGGCGCATCAAATCAAGCAAAAAGAATTCTTGATGAAGCTAACGCTAAAGCGTTAGATATTCAAGAAACAGCAGAATTAAAAGCTAAAAAGGTTACTTACGAAGCTGAAGAAAAAGCTCAAGACGTTGCACGTAATATTAAAGAAGAAGCACGTCGTGAAGCTCAAAGTGTCAGAGATACTGCTGACAAAGAAGCTCGTGAAAAGAAAGCAGAACTTGCTGCACAAGAAAACCGTTTAAATCAAAGAGAAGAAAACTTAGAAAGAAGAGATAATGCTCTTACTTCTAAAGAAAATGCACTCGAACAAAAGCAAGACAATTTATCAAAGAAAATTGCAGAACAAGATGAAAAATTCTTAGCAAAACAAAAGGAATTAGATTCTAAGGCTAAAAAATTAGAAGAGAAAGAAACAACAATTGAAAATGAACTTTCTAGAGTTGCTTCATTATCTATTGAAGATGCTAAGAAAGAACTCATGGCAAAAGTTGAAGATAAGATGGAACAAGAAGTTCTT
>DEWM01000026.1 GCA_002363635.1 Caryophanales bacterium UBA3210
GTTCCTTTTGGGAAAGCACCATCTAAGTCTTGTAAGAGTTTTGAAATAATAAGGTCATCAACAACTAAACAAATCGCAACAAAAATAACAACGCATAATACTGTTGCAACTGCTGTCGCTAATTCTTTTCTCTTTGGCCATCTGACCATCTTTCCTTGCTTCCAAACACCTTGGAAGTATCTTCTAATCTTGTACATAGACTCCCCCTCTATTTGGATTCTTTATGCAATGTCATTTGATTGCATTTTGGGCAAAATTTTTTAAGCTCCATCCTTTTACTAGATTGGTCTTTTTTCTTGGTAGTACTATAGTTTCTGGATAGGCATTTTGAGCATATTAAAATAACTTTTTCTCTCATCTATTATCACTCTACCTTTCATTTTGCTGTAGTAATTATACATAGTATTAAAATTTTTTACAATTCTTTTTTTCTAAAAGGTTACGTAAGTATTCTTTTGCTTTATGAATCTCGTATTCAACATTACGATATTTGATGTTTAATATCTTGCTTATTTCTTCTTGAGTATGCCCATGCATCCATAAAAACACGACCTTATAAGTCTTAGGATATTTCGCTTTTAATCGATCTAATAAGTTAGAAGAATCAATAGTAGCATCATCAAGTTCATAAGAGATTCCAAACCCTTCATCAAAGTTTCCACATTCTGTTGAATTAACTATTACTGTTTTCCTTCTTACTTCCTTAATTATTTCGCGCGTGTATATAAGAGCAAGGTAACTAATAAATTTTCCTCTATCTCTTTCATATCCTTCTAAAGCAATATACATAACATAATAAAGCATACTCTTAATCTCACTTAAGTCGTAAAAATAGTTTGAATATGGTTTTAAAATAAGTTTCATAAAGTTTAAATTATTCTCATAACGAGAAAAAAGAAGCCTTTCGGCTTCCTTATTTTGTTGTTTAATTAAATAAATTAATTCGTCGTCACTTAAATATTCCATGATTATTTATTTGGATTACGTTTAGAAAAAATTTCCGAAATGAGAATAGCCGCCGCTACACTGGCATTAAGGGAATTAACGTGTCCAACCATTGGAATTTTAACAGTAAAATCACTATTTTTTAAGACTAATTTACTAATCCCAAAACCTTCCGATCCTACTACCAAAACAGTCTTCATTTTGTAATCTAAATCACGGTAATCATTAGTAGCTTCACCATCTGTAGAAACTACCCAATAGCCATTATCTTTAAGTTTTTTAATCGCTTGGTTAAGGTTAGTAACCATAGCACATGGTACATATTCAATTGCGCCAGTAGAAACTTTTGCAACTGTTGAGTTTAATCCAACTTGTCTATTTGCCCCAATAATTAGGCCATTTACGCCAAAAGCGTCACATGATCTTAAGATTGCACCTACATTATGAGGATCTTCAATTCCATCGAGTAAAACAAGTAATGCATTTTCATTATTCTTGTTATCTTCAATAATTTTATCTAAATCAACATAATCATAAGATTCAGTTTCTGCAATGATACCTTGATGAACGACATTACCTACCAATTTAGTAATTTCATTGTTGGAAACTACTTTATATTTAAAATGTTTCTCTTTTAATAATTTAAAGATTCTGTCATCACGAAAGGAACTAGTCATCATAATGTTAGAAATAGAATCATTGTGAGATAAGGCATTTGCAACCATGTTTTTTCCATAAATATAGTCTTTCATGATGTTTTCCTCCTATTAATTATAATAATTCTTTTGAAATTAATTCTGCTCTTAAAGTATCAGCAGTTGCAAAATCTTTTGCTTTTCTTGCGGATTCATAATCGCTTAATAATTTCTTATCTTCATCAGATAAAATAGGTAAAGAGTATTCAAGACCAAGTACCCATAATTCATCTTTTAATGTATAGAAAATCTTTTCAAGTTCTTCTTTAGTAGCATCTAATTTTCTTAAAGCGACATTACCTTGTTTTAATTCTGCATATAATTCAGTTAAAGCATTTGGAGTATTTAAATCATCTGCCATAGCTTCTAAGAATTTTTCACTATCTAAAGAGCCTTCATATTTAGAATTGATATCAACTCCTAATGTTTGAAGTTTAATAGCAAGTTTTCTATATGTTTGTTCAATCTTTTTAACTTCTTTATCTGCACTTACTAATAATTCATCCGAGAAGTTAACAGGTGCACGGTAATAAGAGTTAATTAAAACAAATCTAACTGCATTACCTCCATAAGCTTTTAATAATTCTTTAGCAAGTTTAACGTTACCTAAAGATTTAGACATCTTAACATCATCAATGTTAATAAAGCCATTATGCATCCAGTAATTTGCAATTTTATTCTTATGTGTTGCTTCTTGTTGAGCAATTTCATTTTCATGATGTGGGAATTTTAAGTCAAATCCTCCTCCGTGAATATCAATCATTCCACCGAAGATTTTATTGATCATAACCACACATTCTGTGTGCCAACCAGGTCTACCCATTGACCAAGGTGTATCAAATTGAATACCAACATTAGTTTTTTTCCACAATGCGAAATCTAATGGAGATTCTTTCTTTGAATTTTCTTCAATTCTAGCACCTGCAATTAAATCATCAGGTTTCATATTAGATAAGCAGCCGTAATCAGTAATTTTGCTTACTCTAAAGAAAACGTCGCCATCAGCTTCATATGCATAACCTGTCTTAACTAAATTATCAATGAAAGAAATAATGTCTGGCATTGTTTCAGTTACTCTAGGTTGATAGTCAGGTTTTAATGAATGGATAGTTTCTCTATCTTCTTCAAATGCATTGATATATTTTTCTGCAACTTGTTTTTCATTTAAGCCTTCTTTAATAGCTTGATTAATGACTTTATCATCAATATCTGTAAAGTTTGATACGAAAGTTACTTTATAACCTAAACGAATAAATAATCTTCTGAGTAAATCAAAAGTAACTACTGGTCTCATATTACCAATATGTACGAAGTTATAAACTGTAGGGCCACAGACATAACAGCTTACTTGTCCTTCTACGATTGGTTTAAATACTTCTTTTTGGTTGTGTAAACTGTTATATAGTTTGATTTCCATAGTTTTTCCTCCTTGTTTAAATCGAAAATATTATAGCACAATTAAAACTAGTTTCTATTGTTTTTAACAATAGTCAAAATTTCCTCTGCTGAAGACGCAAAGAATTCTGGTTGATATTTTTCTAAAGTTTCTTTTGGTCTAAAGCCATAAGTGATTGCAACTTTCTTTATTCCAGCGTTACCCGCCACCATCATATCAACATCAGAATCTCCTAAATAAAGGACGTCTTCTTTAGCAATACCAAATTCATTAATAAGATTATTTAATGAAGTTGGATCAGGCTTTAATGGTACGTCAACTCTTTGGCCTACTACTTCATCAAAAAGATTTTCTCCAAACATTTTGTAAGTAATAGCCTTAGTATTCTTTTCCACTTTATTAGACAATACCGCTATCTTAATACCCATATTCTTAATTTCATTAAGAACTTCAGCAATATGAGGATAAGGCTTAGTATTATTAAACTGATTTAAAGCATATCTTTCAGAAAAAGTTTTAAAAACTCTTTCTTCATCTTCTAAAGTATGAGTAAAAGGTTTTAAAGCACGAGTTACAAGAACTCTAGTTCCTGAGCCTACTAAATATTTAGCCTCTTCATAAGTATAAACTCTATCATAACCATTAATTTTTAAAGCTTCATTGATAGAATCTTGTAAATCGTGAAGAGTTTCACATAAAGTTCCATCAAAATCAAAAATCATTAATTTAATCATTTTTAAAATTCACCTTCAAATCTTTATTTAAAGAAATAATTTTATTCATATCTTGAGGTAAAGGACAATTTAAAGAAATAAATTCATTAGTAATAGGATGTCTAAATTCAACGTGATAAGAATGAAGTCCTACTCTATTTAAGATATCTTTATTACCTCCATATAAAGTATCACCAAGTAAAGGGTGATTAATACTTGCCATATGAACTCTAATTTGATGAGTTCTACCTGTTAATAAATGTAGATAAACCAAAGATACTAAACCTTTAGATTCAAGGACTTTATATTTAGTAATTGCAGGTTTAGAATTATCCCCGTTTCCTACTCTAAATTTATTATTAACATGACGATCTTTTGCAATATTTTTATTAATTGTACCTAGAGACGTATTACTTTTAAAACGATTAGAAACAAGTGCTAAATAATCGCGAGTTAAAGTGTGATTTTCAATTAGTTCATTAAGTTTAGCCAATGTTAAAAAATCTTTAGCAAAGATTAGTATGCCACTCGTTTCTTCATCTAATCTATGAGCGTATCTAACGTTTCTATTAATGTTATGGTCTAAATAATATCTTGCCACTCTAGAACACATAGTTTCTTTATCATTACCATCGCTATGAACAATAAGGCCTACTGGTTTATTAACAATTAATAAATAATCATCTTCATAAACTACATCGATAGTTTCTTTAGATGGTTTAACATCAACGTTTTCATTAACGACAATCTCTAATTTATCTTTAGTTTTCATAACAGTTTCCAAAGAAACTTGTTCACCATTAAGATAACAAGATTTATTAACTCTAAGTTCTTCAATTTTACCTCTACCCACATTATATTCTTTTAAGAATTCTTTAATAGTAAAGGTATCAAATTGTTTTTGAATCTCAATTACAATCTTATCCATAGTTATCTCCAATCTATTTCTTCTAAGCCTTTACTTCTTAAATAAGCATTTGCTTTAGAAAAAGGTTTAGAACCAAAGAACCCTCTATAAGCAGATAAAGGAGAAGGATGAGCACTCTCTAAAACTAAATGATTACTATTAGTAATTAATTGTTTTTTACTAATCGCGTT
>DEWM01000053.1 GCA_002363635.1 Caryophanales bacterium UBA3210
GTCCAGCAGAAGAAATCTACGAAAATCCATTGCACCCATACACAAGATCATTACTTACTGCAATTCCTCAACCTGATCCAAAGACAAAGGATCAAAGAAAGAAGATTCCTTACGTTCAAGGCGATATCGTTTACTCAGAATGTAAGTGGAAAGATTTCGGTAACGGACACTATGTCTTAGTTAACGAAAAATTAGATGCAGAAATTTCTGCTAAAGTTGCTTCTTCTAAAGCAAAAGCTACTAAAGTAGTTGAAGCTAAAGTTGAAGAAGAACCAGTTAAAGAAGTTAAGAAAGTACCTGCTAAAAAAGTAGCAGCTAAGAAAGATAGTGCTACAAAAAAACCAGCAGCAAAGAAAACTTCTTCAAAAGAAACTTCTACAAAAAAACCAGCAGCTAAAAAGCCTGCAGCAAAGAAAACTAAATAAGTTTTAATCTATAGCCTCCTTCGGGAGGCTTTATTTTTATTTAGAGTATCAAAAAATTGAATTAAATACATTTAATATATATAATAGTTACTATTAATTGAGGTGAATTATGGATAAGAAAAGAAGAATTGTCAATTTCATTTTAGAGGCATTAGTATTTACAATTTTACCAACATTCATTGGTTTAATTCTTTCTTTAGTAAATTCAGATTGGATTTATATGGAAGTTATTTATGTGGTCTTTGGTTTATTATGCTTATTCTTTATGGTTATTAGATTTAGATTAAGAGATTCTAGAAATTTTAAAGCTACTAAATCTATTTATGAAGATCATAATACAAAAGAATATAAATCATTTGTTCATGATCAAATTGTCTTTGCTTTAATTGGCGTCTTCACTTTACTATTATCACTTATCCCTTTCTTAATTAGAATTTCTGCGCAGTAATTATTATGTTTAACAATCAGTTTTATAAAGAAAATCCATTACACGTTTATTCGTATGAAGAAAAGAATGGACATTATGTAGTCTCTATCATCAATTTAAATCTTGGACATGTTGAAGAAGTAACTTTTGCTCAAGGTAAAGAAAATATTACTATTAAGGTTGATACTAATAGTGATAATTTTAATGTTGAATTTGATGTTAGTGATATTTATTTTGTTGAAAAGCCTACTATTTGTAATGCTGTCATTGATGGTAAAAAGATTGATTTTACATATATAGATTGTGAATATATTATTCAACCTAAATCAATTTTCTCAATGCGTAGAGAAAGATTTTTATATGTTCAAAAGATGGTAAAACAGAATGGCTTAAAAAAAGAAAATATTACTTGTGAAGCTGTTCGGTTTGATTCTTATTGGCATTGTACATGTGGACATATTAATTTTAATTGCCAAGACAAATGTATGAATTGTCATGAAGAAAAAAGAAAGATTTTTAATAATGAAGTCTTTGTTGATAAAGAACAAGGTGAATCTAATTATTTTATCAATTTAAATATGGCGGTTTTACCTTTTATTGTTTTAACATTAATTCTTAATTTCTTCATTGTTAATGTTTTATATAAAGGCGACGTACTTTATTCAAATACTGCTTACAATGATTTCTTAGGGGTAATGGATCGTTTCGTTTTACCACTTTTACCAGTTGTAGGAATTATTGTTTCTATTATTGGTAGAAATAAATATAGCAAGTTAATTGAATATATTGGGAAAGGTATTAAGGTTGCTTCTCTAGTTACTTTAAATGTTATCTCTTTATCATTATTTGTTAGAACATCTTATAACTTTGTCATTGTCTTTGCATATGATATTATTTTTGCAGTTTATTATGCATTATTACTAAAAGTTAAAGTTAAGAACATTCCTGCTTGGGCTATGCTATTACTTCTTATTGGTACACCTATTAGTAATATTGCAATGATTTCATATTATTCCCAATATGAAATGAGTATTAATACTAGTGGAGTTAATTTAGTAATTAATGTTAATGAAGAAAATTACCATGTTCCAAAATATATTGGTGGAATTCCAGTTGGACAAATTACTTTTAAAAACGGCTATGATTATTCAAAAATTAAAACTTTAAATATTCCTAGTACTGTTCATACAGTAAGTATTCCGACCCCTACATTAATCCCTAATTTAACTAAGATTAATTTGGAAGATGGAAATAAGAATTTATATGTTCATAATGAAGTCTTATTCTATACTTCAACTAAAAATAAAATAGCTTTAGTACCTGCTAAGTTAAAAGAAATTAAAGTTGATTGGGAAGAAGTATATGATTATTCATTTAGAGGATGTACTAACTTAGAAAAAGTAGTTATTACAGATAGTGTTAAGAGCATTAATCAATATGCTTTTGAATACAATTATAGCCTAAAGGAAATTGATTTTAGTGACGCAACAAATTTAAAATCAATTGGCGATTATGCTTTTAGATATAATCTTTCATTAACTTCTGTAGAAATCCCTGATAGTCTAACTTATTTAGGTATTAGTCCTTTTGAATATTGTGATAATATGAAGAGAATTAAAGCTCCTTTTGTAGGAATGAAAAGATATACTAACAATGATTCTTCTAACCAAAATTTATTTACTAGATTCTTTGGTGCAGGCTATAGATATTCTCAAGCGGGTTTAAAATCTACTTCAAGTGCTGGGGGACCTACAATTGCCTTAGATGAAGTAATAATTACTAATCAAGCACTTATTCAAAATGTAACTTTCTATCAGGCTAATGTTAAAAAAATTGTTTTAAACGAAATGAATTCTAGTTTTGGAAATCAAGTTTTTGCAGAATCAAGTATTGAAGAAATGGTTATTCCTAATGGAATTACTGAAATTGGAACTAGATGTTTTGAAGAATGTGAAAATCTAAAAACAATTACTATTCCTTCAACAGTTAGAATTATTAAACAGGATGCATTTAAAGGATGTTCCTCTTTAACTTCAGTATTTTATGAAGGAGATAAATCCTCTTTAGTTATTGAAAGTGGAAATGAAATCATTGTATCTTTGTTATAAAAAAATAGGCCGTTTTCTTAGCAAAACAGCCTTTTTTGATATATTATTTGTATTATCATTTTTATTTATAAAGATATTTTGATATAATTAGTTTAAAGGTGGAACAAAATGAAGAAATACTTCCTGATGTGGATAATATTATTCTTTGAAGCAATTGTTTTATTTGTGTATGGATTTGATATTCAACTTCCAGCATTTTTTAGTTTTGTTTATTCTATTGGTGAATTCTTTGTAAGTAGAATTCTTAAATTTGTTTCTAATTTAATGAATGGATATTTTGGCTTTAAATATCCTGCTTATTTATCATTAGTTTTAGTTAATGTAATCTTTATTTTAGTTTACGTTATTATTTCTTCTATCATTGCAAAAATTGTTAAAAATAATAACGAAAAGAAGATGCTTCGCGTTATTAAAGAACATTATGTACCTACTGATGCTGAAGAAAAGAAATATGATTATCATAATTATTTAGATAAATTTCCTCTAAAAACTTGTTTATCTTTAATAATCCCATTGTTTATTTTTTTCTTAATCATTGTTACTAGATTTGATTATACAGTTTGTGAAGCTTCATCTTCTAAATTAAATGGCTTTACTAATTTATACACTTCCTTTGTGGAAAACTTTATTAGAAAAATTTATTATGCAGATCCTGATGCTGCTAATAATTATTTGAATCTTTTCTATAACGTTAATAAGACTGGTTATATTGATAAAGCAAATGAACTTATTGGTGATTTTGCTTGGCTTGAATATATTATTATACCAGTTGTAGTACTTGTCGTTTGTTTTTTATGGGTTGGAATAATTTCTTTAATTGGTTTAATTTTTAAAAAGCCTAGTGCAATTAGACACGCTAAAAAAGCAAGAAATAAATTAATTAGAAATAGAGATAAAGATGAATATAAGTTTAGAATCCAACACGGAAAAGAGTATTCAAATAAATCTGAAGAATTCATTTCTATGTATGAAGAGGAAGATAAATCTTCTCCTATTGCTACAATTGATAACAAGGATGAAAACAAAAAAGAATCTTCACCTGATGAAATTGCTTATTATGAAGCTTTAGGTGAAGGTGTTAAAGATTTAGGTGTTGGAGAAACTGCTACTTCTACTTCAAAACCAATTGTTGAAAGAGAAGTTCGTTATATTGCTGATGAAGATTATGATATCGTTCTTGAAGCTGAACCTGTTATTGAAGCAGTTGAAGATGATGGATTAGATGCATTAATTTCTCAAAATAAAGAAGATGAATTATTCTACGAAAAATATGTTGCGGATGATATTGCTCTTAAGCCATTAGATGAATATGAAAACAATAACAATGTTGTTTCTTATGATGATGAAGTAATCGTTCCTTATGAAGTAGAAACTCCTTCTCAATTAATAAATGAAGTATCTACTTCTTCAAATGAAGAAGTTTATGTTGAAGATAATGAAGAAGTTCTTCCTACTTCTCCACTTAAGAAAGTTACTCCAGTAGTAACTCCTATCTTAAGTAGACCTAAGATGGATTATATTAATACTAAACATGATCCTGATGCTGCAGTTAATATTCTTTTACAAAATAGAGAAAAACATATTCCTGCTTTAGGAAATACAGTTCTCGGTGAAGAATTTGTTATAAGAGAATCTTTCACTGATTTAGGTTTAGAAGGTGGAGATTTATCTTCTTTAGTATCTACATATAAACCTGTCAAACCATTTGATTTTGTTAATAAGAACCATGTTGAAGATGCTGCTATTAATATTCTTCTTGCAGGTAGAACTAAACATATTCCTTCTAAAGGAAATACAGTTTACGGAGCAAGAGAAGTTAATGAAGTAAAAGAACAAGAAATTATTAACAGAGTTCATGATGAAAATGCTGCTATTAATATTCTTCTTGAATTATCTTCTTATAAAGAGCATTATAAAGAAGTAAGCAATGTTAAAGAAGTCGTTAAAGTTGTTTATGAAAAAGCTACTTTAGATGAAAATGAAAAAGAAGAATTAAGACGTAAAGCTTATGAAGATTTCTTAAATGAATTTAGAAGACAAAATAACTATATTTCTTTAGACCCTAATAAAGGAATGACTAAAGAAAAAGCTACTCAAGTTTACGTTAAGTTAATCAAACAAAAACGTGCGAAAGAAAAAGCTTTACTTGTTTACGGAAAATATAAACATCGATTAGAAAAACAAAAAGCGATGAATGCCTATGCTTTGTGCCAGCATAGTTTAGATAAATCTTTAGATGATACTTCACTTAATGAAGTAGAAAAGAAAGATATTCCTGAAAAGACTCAACCTACTAAAAAGAAGAGTACTAATAAAGTTTCAATGTTTAAAACTCCAGTACTTTTTGAGAAAAAGAAGGTAAAAAAATTATTACCTCCTAAAAAGGAATATGCATTCAGAAAATTTAGACCAGTAGATGTCAGAACTGGTAAAGTTGAGTCACGAATCCCTTCTAAAAAACAGCAGGAAAGTTTGTTAGAAATGGATTCAAAATTAAAAACTGCAAGTGAGTAATTATTTGCAAAACAATTTAGTATGGGTGCTTAGTAAACTAGGCTGAGATCATAAGTGTGACTTATGGGACCAATAACTTGATCTAGGTAATGCTAGCGGAAGGATTCTAACACAATGTATTTTATTCTATCCTTTTGGGCGTACTAGGTCTGAAAGGATTTTTTTATGGGAGAGAAAAGAAAAAACAATGTTTTAAGCGTTAAAGGTATTGTTGAAATTGCTATCTTTACCGCGATTGCCTTTGCTTTAGACTTCTTACAAGGTGGTCTATGGAGAGGGGTATTTTTAAACGGAGGATCTATCGGACTTGCTATGCTACCAATCTTAATTCTATGTTATAGAAGGGGCTTTGTAGCGGGTTTTATATCTGGATTTATTCTCAGTTTCTTACAAATGCTTGGAGGAGTTTATGCCATTGCTGACACATGGTATAAAGTCATGTTCCAAATTTTATTAGATTATATTTTAGCTTATCCAGTTGTTGCTGCTGCAGGTTTATTCTTTAAGCCATTTAAGAACGCAAAAACTGATAAAGAAAAGATTGCTTGGGTAAGTATTGGTACAGTACTTGGTGGATTACTCAAGTTTGTCTGCCACTATTTAGCAGGTGTTATCTTCTGGGGTTCATCTTGCCCTGAAGGCTTTGTTGGAGGCAAATACTTATATTCATTTGTCTATAACATTTCTTATACTGGTCCATCTATTGTCTTATGCTTAATTGTTATGATTCCTGTTGTAATTAAGTATCCACAATTCTTTATTGTTGAAGAAGACTATGAATATAGAGAGGGGGAAGCTGTCAGTGAAATTAAGTAAACTTATTAAAAACTTATCATTCTTAGCATCAGGAATATTTGTCTTTGTCCTTGGCTTAGTTAAGTATATTAAAAGTGCATCAGTTGAAGATTATGGTGCGGACGGAAAAGAGTTCGTTGCAGATAACAATTACTTAATTATGTTATTAGTGGGATTAATTGTTGTTTCATATTTTGGCTATGAGCTTTACATCTTATTAACTAAAAAAGAAGCATATAGATATGCTTCAGTTCTTGCAAGTATTACATCTACTTCATTATGTAGTTTTTATACATTAGGTGTTTTCTTTAAAGCTTTATTTAAAGCTATGGCAAAAGGAAAAGAATTTGTTTTTGTAGATTATTCTTCATATTTATTTATTGGAATAATTGCGTTATTCTTACTTGTTGCCTCATGTGCAAATTACTTTGTTTTAAAAGATAAAAAAGAAAACTAATAGATGATAAGTAGGCAACCATCCTTAACTTCGATGGTTGCTTTTTTATTTTGAATAAATTCGTTTGATACTCCAAGAGGAAAATCAAATGATAATTCTTTATTATTTAATTCATATTTTAGATTTTTTAAAGTTACTCCTTTTGAGATAGGAGATAAAGATAAAATTGAAATCAAAGAATTTCCTTCTAATGAGATTGAATCATTATTTAATAAAATATATGTTCTATTTAGACTATATAAAGTGAATTTATAACCAATTCTAGAGAAATGATAGACATCTTGAAGAGTTGCAATGGTGTGTTCTTCTTTTTCTCCTCCTAAACAACCTAGTATTACAAATTGTTTGTAACCTTTTTTAATTCCTTCTTCGATGGCTTTATGTAAATCTGTTATATCTTTTTCTTTTGGTAAGATGACGATTTCTTCATCTTTTGGTACATATCCTAGAGAATCGAAATCTCCTACTACTAAATCGATACGTTCATTACGACATTTTAAATAAGAATAACCTTTGTCTACGGCAATGATTAAATCTGATTCATCAATCATTAAGTTTTTACTTGGTTGTAATGCACCGAAAATATAACAAGTATTCATAAATTACCTCTTAAATATATCTTAACATAAAGAGTAGATAACTACTTTAAATCTAGTAATTTTATATTATTTATTATAATATAATCCTAAAGGAATTTAGAAAGATGAAAAAAGAAGATTTTAAAAGAACTATGCCTGGTGAATTTTATTCTCCATGTAATGTTAAAGATAAAGAAACTACAATAAATAATATTGAAGACGCTAGAAAAGAATTTTTAAGTTTTATGAATAAGGCGGCATGGATTAAAAGAATTGTTTTACTTTCCTTTTTAGTCTTAATGGGCGTTTTAATGACTATTTTAATTATCAATAAGGATTCTGTTAATAAAATCTTTGTTCCTTCTTTAATTGTCTTTTTTGTCTATGCTTTATTTGTTTTAATTTTCTTAAGTTTTTATAAAAAAGAAAGAGAAGTAGTCTTTTCGTCTTATAAGAAGAAATATTTATTAGAATTAGATTCTTACGTCTTTAATAAAGATGGAGTAACTAATTTGGAATTATCTTATAATACTAATTTAGAAAAAGAATTAGTTAATAAATTTAATGTGTTTGATGAAGTTAGTAATGTAGTCTTTAGAGATTACGTTAAAGGTACATACAATAAAACTAATTTTAAATGTGTTGAAAGTTTAATAAGAGTTAATAATTCATTTTCTCCTTTCAGCGGTAGATTATTTATTTTTAATGTTAAAAATAATAAAGGCGAAGGTGTCATCTATTTAAGAAATAAAGGAAAAGGTGAAGTTACTTCTTTAGAAGGTCTTGAACCTACAATAATTAAAAACTTAAGAAGCGATTTTAGAGTTTATCTAACTCCAACTTCTTCGTCATTAATTACTTTAAATACTGTTAATGCATTAAATGCTTTTACTAGAGAAGAATTAATTGATGATATAATAATTAAAATTAATAAAGAAGAAATTATTGTTGGCATATCTTACGTAGATGAAATGATGACTATTCCTTATGAAAATAGTTTTAACGAAAAATATTTAGATCAATATAATAATGATGTTATTAAGGTCTTTAACTTAACTAGAAACATCTTATCTAATAAAAATTATTCATTATAGCATCGAATTCGATGCTTTTTTCTTTGTAAGGTTTAATTATAAAACTTACTTTGTTATAATCGATAATGACTTAGGAAGTAGTATAAAATGAATAACAAAGAATTGATTGGACAATGGATTCATGTCCAAAGCTATAAACATGATGAATCCTTACATAGAACTTGGGACGCGGCAATGGTAGTAGATGTTACTGATGACTACATTGTTACTGTTAATAATTCTACTAAAGTAATTGAATCAGATGGCAGAAGATGGTTTACTCGTGAACCTGCAGTATCTGTCTATATGTTTAATGAATGGTATAACTTAATCGCGATGTTTAAAAAGGATGCATTAATGTATTACTGCAATATCGCTTCACCTTCTTTACTTGATAAGAACTGTATTAAATATATCGATTATGATTTAGATCTTAAATTATTGGGTGATAAATCAATCGTTGAACTAGATGGTAAAGAATATGAATATCATCGTAAAAAGATGGGGTATTCTTCTGATTTAGATAAAGTCATTAAACATGCTTTTAAAGAAACTAGGAAGCTTATGGAAAATGGTACTTTCCCATTTGACGATAAGAAGATGGAAGAATATTACAAAGAATTCTTAAGATTATCTGAAGAACAAGATGATCAATTATTAAATGCTTAAAGAAGTTCGTTGAACTTCTTTTTTTTGTTATATAATGTTTATTAGGTGATATTTATGATTAATGTAGCTTCTTTAGAAAATATGAAAAAATCAGATTTAAAAGCATGTTCTTTATCTTCAAGTAAAGAATTAATGTTTAATGCTGGAAGCAAATGTACTGAAGTTATTTTAAAAAGATATCCTTATCTTAAATTTGTAGGAATAGTATGTGGAAAAGGTAATAACGGAGGAGATGGATTTGTTATTGCTTCATTATTAAAAAAACATAATATCGATGTTAATATTTATTTAATCGAAGAGACATTTTCTGAAAGCGGAAAATATTATTTTGATGAAGCGCTTATTGAAGGATGCAATTGTACTTTAATACATAATCTAAAAGAATTTAATGAAGATTTAATTATTGACTGTATCTTTGGTATCGGCTTTAAAGGTGAAGTAAGTAATTTAGTTGCTAGAGTTATAGATTTAATTAATTCATCTAACAAAGAGGTAGTTTCTATTGATATTAATTCTGGGCTAAACGCGGAAAACGGAATGGGAAATAATATAATTCGTTCATCTTTAACAATTGCAATTAATAATTATAAGCCAGGGCATTTCTTAAATATGGCAAAAGATTATATCGATGAACTAGAAGTAGTGGATATAGGAATTGATTTAATAGATGAACCATATTATCTAATTGAAGATAAAGATTTGATTAATATGTTTCCTAAGTGTAAGAATTTTAGTACTAAAAGAGATTATGGTTATGTTGGTTTAATTGGTGGATCTATTAATTATAGTGGAGCGTTACGTTTATCTTCTATGGCTCTTGCTAGTGTTGTGTCAGGGGCAGGAGTTGTCAAACTTGCGACAATTAAGTCTTTAGCTAATAATATTTTACCTAATATTCTAGAGGCTACTTATTATCCATTAAGTGAAATAGATAATCATCTTTTGTTTGATGAAAAAGAAATAGAAGAATTTATTAGAAATTTAAAAGTCTTAACTATTGGTATGGGACTTATGAATAATGATGAAACATTAAAATTAGTAAAATATGTTTTAGATCATTATGAAGGAATCTTAATTTTAGATGCAGATGCTTTAAATGCTTTATCAAAAATAGATTCAGTATGCTTAAAAAATAGTAAGGCTAAAATTATCTTAACTCCTCACTTATATGAATTTAGTAGATTATCTCATAAAGAAGTTAGTGAGATATTATCTTCTCCGATTAATGCTATTAAAAATTATTGCTTAGAAAATAATGTTATAGTCTTATTAAAAGGCCCTACAACAATTGTAAGTGATGGTAATAAAGTATATTTAATTAATAGAGGTACTCC
>DEWM01000037.1:0-475 GCA_002363635.1 Caryophanales bacterium UBA3210
AATTGAATAATATAATACAGAAAAAAATATAAAGTAAGGAAAAATAATTTTTTTACATTAGTTTAGGCATATTTTAAATATAAATAATTGATTCAATGTAAAAGATAATTTTTCGAACTAGTCATGTGATTGGTACGTGGTAGACGGTGTGTTGGGTCAAAGACTAGATGGGGTAATCTGTTCTCGGTCTATTCTCTAATACGTGGTTAAGGCCTTTCATCTAGTCATAAATCCTCATATCCCCATACCTCCCTAGTATAGGGTTGTGAATAGTTCATTTAAGATAATAAAAATAGCCTATGTAAATAGACATATCTTCAATAATTGTAATTATTAAATTAGTATATTAAAGTATCTTTGTTACGATTTTACCATTATTATTACATAGTAATAATAGAAAATTAAATTTATTTGTTCGCTGACTTAGGATTTGACAAAGATAATAGGGCGACTGTTTCGACGATGTGCTCATAGA
>DEWM01000037.1:527-3560 GCA_002363635.1 Caryophanales bacterium UBA3210
GGGCGACTTTGGGAAATGATCCGCCCAAAATTCCAGTTATTTTCCGTCTTTTTGATAGCGTTTCTTATACCATTTTATAAATTCAATAGTCGCATCAGTTCTACCATCAGGTCTATTCATTCTTTCTTCATCTGTCATCTCAGCCATAGTCTTTGTACAATTTAATGGAATAAATACATACCATAAATTTGATTTAGCCTTCTTATTTTCATGGCCTCTAATTTCATTTGATATTGTTCCTTTCTTTATGCCATTAAACTGATAAAATTCTTTTCCATCATAATATGTTAAACAATCTTTAAAGTAACAGCTTCTTTCTTTAACATCTTTTAATGTTTCTAATAATTCTTTAACATTTGAACTAATTCCACTTCTTTTAACAAAAGCTCCTGGATATCCTGGATTATTAGGATAATTATCAATATAAAATCCTGAATCTTCTACAAATACAGGTTTACCTACTTTTAGATATGCTTGTTTTGCTTTTTCTTTTGAGATTAGTTCTAAATCATTAATATTTGGTTCTTCAAATTCAAATTTAAAGTATTCAATATTTATCCCGGCTCTTTCAAACTTCTCTTTAGTAGCCATATATTTCCCATAATTGCTAGTTATATAAGTTAAATTATCCATAATACTTCCTTTATTTCATTGTATAGTATATCTACTAACTAATTTCTTCCATTCATTATCAGTAATTAAATGTTTTGATACTTCTTTTTTAGCTTGAGAATCTATAGCATCAGCTAAATTCATATACAATCCATAATCTTCAAATATATCAGCTTTCTAAGCTTTATCTACTAAATCTTTCATTGTATGTGATAATTCAAAATCTATAACTATGTCATCATTGATAAAATTATATTTAGGCATTGTATTCACCACTAATTCTATATGCATTTTATTGGAAATGCATATACCTGTGATGAAATCCTATATGCATCTTCAGCACAACAAATTATGCATTGGCCTGCAATATTATATTTTGTATTTAACAATTGTTTAAATCCTTTAATATCATTAATGCCATATTGTTTTCCTGATTTCGCCTCAATAAAATATAAATTACCATCTCTTAATATAATGAAATCTATTTCATTTTGATTATTATCTCTATAATAAAATAATTGAACTTCAACATTGTTGTTTTTATAACTTTTACATATCTCATTATGTATATATGTTTCAACAAGTCTTCCTTTAAAATCAGATAATTTTAAAGTATTTGGCGAATCAATTCCAATTAAATAACAAGCAAGTCCTGTATCGTTGAAGTAAATTTTATTCCTTTTTACAATTCTTTTATTAATTGAGTCTTCATAATATGGTTCAAGCAGTGTAACTAAATTACTTACAATTAATATACTTAGCCAAGCATCAACAGTTTTATAATCAATTCCTAATTCTACTATTTTTAGTATTTTTAGGAATTGAACCTATTTTTAAAAATAATACGCAATGTAATTTAAATACATTTCACTGACAATACGAAAAGTATTATTTCCGCTTTTTTGGTAGAATTCTACCTTTTTGTCGATTTTTAAAGGTTGAAACTCAACGTATTTCTTTTACGTTGGATTTACGTTGCAACGCAAATATAAAAAATTGCCTAGACAATTCTAAGCAATCATATTTTTAAGTTCTGTTTCTATTTTTTTACAAGTAAGCAAACTGATTCAAAGATATCACGTGGATGGGCGATTTTGGGAAATAATCTGCATTTTTAGGAGTTTATATTAGTTTTTAGGAGAATAGAAAACGGAACGACCTCCGCCATGTTTTTCAATTATTCCTTCATCACACAATTTCTTTAAAGCATTTTCTACAGATGCTCTACCAATTTCAGGACATAATTCCATAATGTCACTCTTAGTGAATTTACCCAATTTTGAATTAACAGCTTTTTCTACCATTTCAAATGCTGACATCTTCTTACTAACAACATTTACTCTATCTTCAAAATCTCTATAAGCTGCAAGTATAGTTCCAAGTATATATTTAACAAATGGAGTATCATCATTTGCATTTTCGAACCAATCTTTTGAGCTTCTACTTAGTGCTTGATAATACTCTTGTTTTGTTATTTGAATCTTTTTCTCTAAAGAAATATATTTACCAACCATATATCCGCTCTTATAAAGAAGCAAAGTTGTTAATAATCTAGACATTCTACCATTACCATCATTAAATGGATGAATACATAAAAAGTCATGAATAAATACAGGAATAGCAATTAATGGATCAATACTATATTTATTAATTGCATCATTATATTCTTCACATAATCTATTTACCGCTTCTGGTGTTTCAAATGGGTCAAGTGGTTTAAATATAACTTCTTTATGGCCGTCAGGATATACAGCATCTATTTCGTTAGGTGTATCTTTAAATCTACCACCAAAATTAACATCCATAAATTGATACATTTCTTTATGTAATTGTAATATAAAATTAGCTCGTATTGGAATATATTCAAAACTTTCATGAACCAAGTTTAAAGCATATCTATAACCTAATATTTCATTTTCATCTCTATTTTTAGGAGTTGTTTTATCAGCCATTAATTGCTTTAATCTAGAATTTGTTGTCCTTATACCTTCTATTTCATTTGATGCTTCAGTACTTTGATTTTTAGCAAGTTCAACAAGTTTATCCAACTCTTCTGGTTTTTGTTCTAAATATAATTGTTGTCTCCCTTTATATTCATGAATTAATCCAATATAATTTAAAACTTCTTTATCCCAAGTTCTTTCAGCTAGCTTTTTATAATCAAAATCTCTCATAAAAAAATCACCTAACCGTTTCTTTATTCTCCTAAATTATACATATTTTTAGGAGTTTAGTCAACTAATTAGGTGATTAGTTTTCTATTTTTTAACAAGCAAACATACTGTTTCGACGGTTGGTCGAGATATCAACCCCTACATTTTTTAGAAAACAGATCAATATTTTTTTAATAACTCGTAGTAGTTATAATATTTTTCTCCATTATGACCTATAAGAGACTTGTTTGGATTCTTAAAACCCAAT
>DEWM01000081.1 GCA_002363635.1 Caryophanales bacterium UBA3210
GGCTTAAAAATAGCATATTATTAGCATTTACCCACATACCTAGACCGATTATTAATGCATCGTAGGCTAAACCAATAGCAATAAGTCCTGCAAATAGAGAAATTAAAGACTTTGTCTTAATAAATCTTCTTAATAATAAGACAAAAAGTACTACTTCTAGTGCCGCAATGACTAAAATGGTTGGACCAGTGATTATGTCCAAAAATGATTTAAATTGTTCCATTATTTATTTCTCCCCCCCTTGATGAATATTTATAATGTATGTGTTAAGTTTAACAAATTATTTGTAACAAAAAAAGAGGCAAAAGCCTCTATTCGATAAAAATTTATCTTTTCTTTTCTGCTGGTAAAATTTGGTTTAATTCAGGGAAGGTATCAAATAAGTATCTTGATGTAGCAGTTAAGATATCTTCATCTTCAATTTTATTACCTTCTAAATCATAAACTTGTAAATAGATAACATCATCAGCGAAAGAATCATATTTAACATCTCTTCCTCTTGCTTTTAATGATGGTCTAAAGTTTTCTAAAGCTTTTTCAATTTGTTGATCAATATGAAGTAATGAACTAGGGAGAACTCCAACAATTCCTGGAACTTCTTCAAGTAAGATTGCTGCGACCCCTTCTGATAAATCAGAACCGACCATTCCACATCCTTCGCATGCACCAATCATTTTGATGTAGGCAATACCATCTTCAACAGCAGTAAGTTCAAGGTCTCCGCCATCTCTTTGTAAGAAAGGTCTAATCTTATCAAGTACCATATTTACTTCTTGCTCAATTTCCATATTTATCACCTTCGCTTGTAATTATAGCATGTACATTATTAATAATGTACAAAAAAAGGGTTTGTTAACAAACCCCAATTTCTTAAATGGTGCCCAGAACCAGAATCGAACTGGCATGGTGTTGCCACCGCAAGATTTTAAGTCTTGTGCGTCTACCTGTTCCGCCATCCGGGCAAGATGGTGACTCACTGGAGATTCGAACTCCAGACCCCTTGATTAAAAGTCAAGTGCTCTACCGACTGAGCTAGTGAGTCAAATAAATTTTTTTGCGTGATAACTCATTCAAAATGGCTGGGGCAGCCGGGATCGAACCAGCGAAATGAGGGAGTCAAAGTCCCTTGCCTTACCACTTGGCTATGCCCCAAGAGTAATGGTGGGCGAGGACAGATTTGAACTGCCGAACTTAAAGAAGAACTGATTTACAGTCAGCTGCGTTTGGCCACTTCGCTACTCGCCCAATACATTAATTTTGAATGGTGGAAGTTACAGGGCTCGAACCTGTGACATCTACCTTGTAAGGGTAGCGCTCTCCCAACTGAGCTAAACTTCCAATTTCAGCGGGCCGTGTTATTTAACACGCTTTATTAATATACCAATTCATTTTGAATTAGTCAACTAATTTTGAAATAATTTTTTTATTTTTTTCAATATCGTTTTTGCCCGCTAATTATTGGGATTTTTTTAAGTACTAATAACCTGGTTTTCCAAGTAATTTAAACATTCTTTTTTTGTAAATTTCTACACCAGGTTGGTTGAATGGGTTAATTCCAAGTAAGTATGCGCTCATTGCACATGTCTTCATAAAGAAGAAGAATAAATAACCTAAGTTATAAGCATCCATTGTTGGAACTGTGATTACAACATTTGGAATCTTTCCATCTTCTACGTGAGCAGCAAGAGTACCTTCGAAAGCTTTCTCATTAATGTAAGAAAGCTTCTTACCTGCTAAGAAGTTAAGACCATCTAAGTTTTCTTTGTCTTCTTTAACTTCAACGTCTAATGCTGGTTTTTCTTGTAATACGATTGTTTCGAATAATAATGGTGTACCTTCTTGGATGAATTGACCAAGTGAGTGAAGGTCTGTAGAGAATGTTGCAGAATCTGGTAATAAGCCTTTTCCATCTTTTCCTTCTGATTCACCGAATAATTGCTTTAACCATTCACCTACTTGTGTGAATTGTGGTTCGTAAGTTACGAACATTTCAACTTTCTTACCACTGTTATACATGTAGTCTCTTACTACTGCGTACTGGTAAGCAGGGTTTGTCTTAAGATCATTGTTATCAAGGTCAACCATAGCATCGTATGCGCCTTTCATTAAAGCGTCGATGTCTGCACCTGATACTGCGATTGGAAGAAGTCCAACTGCTGTTAATACTGAATAACGTCCACCGATATCATCTGGGATAACAAATGATTCGTAGCCTTCCATGTTGCATTCTGTTTTTAATGCACCACGTGCTTTATCAGTTGTAGCGAAAATTGCTTTTGCAGCAGCTTCTTTACCAACTTGTGAAATTAATAATTCTTTTAATAATCTGAATGCAACTGATGTTTCTGTAGTTGTACCTGATTTTGAAATAACGTTAATTGCAAATTTTTTGCCTTTTAAATAATTTAAGACTTGTGCAATGTATGTGCTTGATAAAGTATTACCTAAGAAGATAATTTGAACTTTTGAATTTGAGAATAAACCATTTAATGCTTCAATAGCGCATCTTGCACCAAGATATGAGCCACCGATACCTGCAACTACTAATACTTCATAGTTGTCTTGAATTGTCTTTGCAGCTTTTTTAATTCTTTCGAATTCTTCTTTGTCGTAATCTTTTGGCCATGTTGTCCAGCCTAAGAAATCATTGCCAAGACCAGTTTTGTCTTTGATCATTGCGTCAATTGATTTTACTTTGTCAGCATAAGCTTCAAAAGGAACATTGACTACAGTTTTTGAAAAATCAATTTTAACCATTTTTAATCTCCTATTTTCTTTAATTCGTTTGAAATCCACTCATCTAAATGTTCTTTTAGGGGAGTGAAATCTTGTTTGTCTAATGGAATTTTAAATCTTTTCTTTCGATTAATTGGTTTTAGGCCTCTAATATTTTGTCTTTTGCTAGGTTCTACCTGCTTTAAAGAGAAACGATAGAGAGTCTTTTCAGGTAAGACATCGATAATTTTAATCTTGATGTCTTGTCCAATTGTAACGAAAGAAGAAATATCCTTAACAAAGTAAGGTGAGATTTCTGAAATGTGAATTAAACCTTGTTCTCCGTTATCTAATTTAACGAAAGCACCATATGGTTGAATTCCTGTTACTTTACCTTTTACAATTTCACCAATTTCGTGTTCCATTGACTACTCCTTAAATCCATATATATTTTATACGCGTGTAGAATCAATTTCTATAAAAACTATAGTTTTTAAAAAATAACTTAACGAATTGGATAATTTTTATATGATTAATCGTTAAATATTTGATTTTAGAATTGAGATAGATGATAATAACCATATCGATAAATTACTCGACTTTGAATTTATGGAGGAATGTAATATGAATCCTGTTGCACTCGTCTTTCTTATAATTGGAGCATCTATTTTAGGCTTATGTGTGCTCTTAGATATCTTAATTGGATTTTCTATGTGGCATCTATCAATGATTCTAAGAAAGAAAACTAAAAACTTAATGATTATCTTAGCGCAAAAATATGATTTATGTGTTTTCTTAGCAAAACAAATGATTGATTTGGGAGTAGAGATTCCAGAATCTTTAAAAGCAGAATTAAATATTTCTACTAACCCTGCTATGGGCTTTAAAAATACTACTGAAAGATTTTTAATTGCTAGACAAATTAAACGTATATATATGGATTTAAAGATGATCTATGATGCAAGTGAAAGTGCATATAATGATCCTAAGTGTCAAACAATTGTAGGCTCAATACAAGAAACTGATGCTTTAAGAGGAAAAGAAGTTGTTTCTTTTAACAATTTTGGAATGGCATATAATTATTGGATTATGTTTCCAATCTTTAGACCATTATCAAAGATGTTTCATATTTATAAAGTAAAATTACTTGAAAACTAAGGAGGGAATCATGAAAAAGTTTACTGAAATTAAATATAAGAAAATTAATTTAGAAAAAACACAGAATGAACTTCGTGCTTTAACTAAAGAATTTAAAGATGCTGAATCTTTTAAAGAACAAGATGCTGCATTTAAGAAAATCAATAAGTACATTGATAATCTTCAGACTAATATGACAGTTGGAGAAGTAAGATATACTATTGATACAACAAACAAAACAAATATTAAAAACCAAGAAGAACTTGATAATATTTCACCTTTATTAAGTGTTGAATTTAACAAATTTAATAAAGAATTAGTAAACGCTAAATTTAGAAAAGAATTAGAAGCTAAATATGGTGAACATTTATTCAAGATGACAGAAACTGCATTAGAAGCTTTTGATGAAAAGATTGTTCCTGAATTACAAGAACAAAACAAATTATGTTCAGAATATTCTGCTTTACTTGCATCTGCAAAAATTGAATTTAGAGGTGAAGTTTATAACTTATCTCAACTCGGTAAATTCACAACATCTTTAGATAGAGATACAAGAAGAGAAGCATCTTTAGCACAAGCAAAATTCTTTGAAGAAAACAGTGCTAAAATTGGTGAAATCTATGATAAGTTAGTTCATTTAAGAGATACAATGGCAAAGAAACTTGGTTACAAGAACTTCGTTGAACTTGGCTATAAGAGAATGACAAGAACTGACTATACTGCAAAAGAAGTTGCAGCATATAGAGAACAAATCTTTAATGATTGGGTACCATTTACTCAGAAATTATTCGCTGCTCAAAAGAAAAGAGTAGGTATTAAGAACCCAGAATGGTATGATTACAATATTTCATTTAAGACAGGTAATCCTTTACCAAAAGGAACAACTGAAGAAAAAGTTGCTAAAGCTCAAGAAATGTATGATGAATTAAGTGAAGAAACATCAAAATTCTTCCACTTCATGAGAGATTATGAATTATTAGATTTAGATGCTAAACCAGGTAAAGCTGGTGGAGGCTATATGACATATTTACCAAAATATAAAGCTCCATTCATCTTCTCTAACTTCAATGGTACTTCAGGTGACGTTGATGTCTTAACTCATGAATTTGGTCATGCATTCCAAGGTTATGAATCAAGAAATATTTCAGTTCCTGATTATAGATCACCTACAATGGAAGCTTGTGAAATCCATTCAATGTCTATGGAATTAATTACTTACCCATGGATGGATAAATTCTTTGGTGATGAAGAAGATAAATATAGATACGCTCACTTAGAAGATGCAATCACATTCTTACCTTATGGAGTTACAGTTGATGAATTCCAGCACTGGGTATATGAAAATGTTGATGCAACACATGAAGAAAGATGTGCTAAGTGGAGAGAAATCGAAAAGAAATACTTACCACATAAAAAATATGATGAAGCACCAGTTTTTGAAAATGGTGGTTGGTGGATGAGACAACACCACATTGTTGAATCTCCATTCTATTATATTGATTACACACTCGCTCAAGTCGTAGCATTCCAATTCTTCATTGAAAACGAAAAGAATCACGAAAAGGCTTGGAAGAAATATGTTAAGTTCTGTAAGTTAGGTGGTAAATACGGCTTTGTTGAATTACTTGCAAAAGGTCATTTAAATAATCCATTTAAAGATGGTTCAATTAAGAAATTAGTCAAACCTTTAAGCAAATACTTAAAAGGTATCGATATTTCCAAATATTAATAATTAATAAAGTATTTTAGAGAAACATCTAGAATACTTTTTTATTGACAAAACCACCCGTAATGTATACTATAAAGTTGATAAATACGGGGGATTAAATATGTGGACAAGAAATAATAATATAATTTTGTCGTTGCTTTTTGGGTGCTTAGCATCTTTTACTGGTGGAAATGATTATGAATAAAAAAACG
>DEWM01000075.1 GCA_002363635.1 Caryophanales bacterium UBA3210
AATGATAGCTATAACTGTTAATGCAGTTGAGAATGCATAAACACCTGGGAATAAGCTCTTCTTACCAATTGATGAATAAATCCAAATTGATAATGTATTATAACCATTACCTGTAGTGAAATATCCAACAACGAAATCCTCAAATGAAATAGTAAATGCTAATACTAATCCTGAGAATATACCACCCTTAATTGCTGGTACTATTACTTTTCTAAGTGACTTAAATGGTTTAATACCTAAGTCAATTGAAGCTTCAAATAAATTATCACCTACATCTCTTAATTTAGGGAGTACAGATAAAATTACATAAGGTAATGAGAAATAAACATGAGCAAGAATTAATGTTGTATAACCAAAGATATATGGAAATACTCCAATTGCTAAAGAGAAGACAAGCATTAATCCTACCCCAGTAACAATATCAGCATTAAGCAAAGGAATATTGTTAATGAGTAACATAAGCTTTTGATGTTTCTTTGCTAAAGAATAAATACCTAAAGCAATGAAAGTTCCTGCAACTGTTGAAATACTAGTTGCAACAATAGAAACAATAAATGTGTTCTTAATAGAATTCCATAATGGTCTAGTTGAGAAGATCTTTGTATACCATTCAAAAGTAAAGCTTTCAAAATTAGATGTTGAGGCGCTAGAGTTGAATGATTGAATTAAAATAATAAAGATTGATAAGTAAATAAGTAAGATAACAAAAATAGTTAATACTGTAGATAAAATTTTCCAAATTGTATTGAGGGTCTTATGCTGTTTATAGCCGTAATCTTCAATTTTTGCAACTTCGTAAGTCATTAGATTACCCCCTCTCCATCTTTATCAACCTTATTTACAATTAAAATTGCACCTAAGATAAAGATTAAAATAACAATAGCAAGAAGTGAGCCAACATTATAATTCATATTCTTAAAAGCATCATTAATAACGTTACCAATTAAGACAACGTTTCCTTGACCAAGAATTTCTGGAATTGCAAAGCCTGACATACATGGTAAGAAAACCATAATTGCTCCAGTAACTATACCTTTACTTGATAAAGGTAAAATAACCTTCCAGAAAGTAACAAGTGGAGTTAAGCCTAAATCTAACGAAGCTTCTTCATATTGTTTTTCAACTTTTTCTAAAGCTGAATAAATAGTTAAAATCATTAATGGTAAATATGTCGCGCATAGACCAAGAATTACTGCAAAAGGAGTACCTGCAATCATTGGGAAAGTAATATTCCATCCCATCTTACTAAAAATAGAAGTAAGAATATTATGAGGTTCTAATATACCTTCTAAAGCATTTACTCTTAAAAGGATATTACTCCACATTGGTAAAACAAGTAATGTAGTAATTAAGAACTTGTTTTTAAAATGTGATCTCCAAATTTTATACGCTACTAAATAGCCAAGGACTGCACAAATAAGTGTAGTCACAAATGAATATAATAAAGAATTACCAAATGCTACTAATGTTGATTTATATGCAAATTGTTCAAAGTTACTAACAGTAAAAACAGCATCAGTAAAATCTGTACCTTCGTTATCCATAAAAGATAATACTGTCATGAATAACATTGGTAAAATTGCAAAGATGATTAAGAAAACCAAATAAGGAAGTGATAACTTCTTAAAATATCTATTCATGGTTATCTACCTTCATTAAGGAAATTTCCCATGGATCAACATGTAATCCAATTTCTTTTCCAATCTCTACTTCTACATAAGCATGAATAACAACTTCTTGTCCGTTGAACATACCGCAGATTTCGTAATATACACCTTTAAAAATGCATGAAGTAACGGTTACTTTGAAATCAGATGTAGATGCTTCAACTACGTCAAAGTCTTCAGGTCTAATAACAATATCAACATCTTCATTGTCGTTAAAATTGTAATTGACGCAATTTAAAACTAAACCACCAAATCCAATTGTGTCCTTTGATAAGTATTTACCTCTAAAGATATTAGATTCACCAATGAAATTAGCAACGAATCTATTCTTAGGTTCGTTATAAATTTCTTTAGGAGTACCAAGTTGCTGAATATGACCACCATTCATAACACAGATTCTATCTGACATAGTCATAGCTTCTTCCTGGTCGTGAGTAACGAAAATAAAAGTAATGCCTAATTTTCTTTGCATATCTTTTAATTCATAACGCATTTGTTCTCTTAATTTTAAATCTAATGCTGATAAAGGTTCATCAAGTAAAAGAACTCTTGGTTTGTTGACGATAGCTCTAGCAATTGCAATACGTTGTTGTTGACCACCAGATAATTGATCAATTTTTCTTTTATCGTATCCTTTTAAGTTAACTAAGTTTAAGGCTCTATATCCATCTTCATAAATATGTTTCTTAATTACTTTTCTCATTGTGAAATAAGAAACTTTTCCTTTTGGATTAGGCTTTAATTCTAAAACTTCTTTCTTTAAGTTTTCTTCTCCATAAAGCATAACTAAAGATTTGTATGTGGAGTTTTTAAGCCCAAATACAATGTTTTCAATAACATTTAAATGTGGAAATAATGAATATTTCTGGAATACTGTATTTACAGGTCTTGCATAAGAAGGAATATCATTGATAATTTTGTTATCAAAAATGATTTTTCCTGAGGTAGGATCTTCAAATCCTGCAATCATTCTAAGTGTTGTGGTTTTACCACAGCCCGATGGGCCAAGTAAAGTGAGAAATTCATTCTCATAAATTTGTAGATTTAAGTGATCTACGACTACTGTTTCATCATCATATTGTTTAACAATATCTTGAAGTTCAATAATGACTTTTCTATCCACTGACGTTTCTATAACCGGTCTATGCTAATAATACCTTTCTTCTTTTATTAACTGAAATGAATTATAATTTTATTTTTTCAAAATACAACAATATTTTTTCAATTTTTAAAATTGATAAATTTATAATTTTGCAAAAAACAAAAATACGCCAATTTTCAGCGCATTTTCAATATTTAATCTTCTTAAAAAAATTGTAATTATTTCTTAAATTTGTTAACTATTTTGTTTCAATCTTTTTTAAGCTTTGTTCTAAACCAATAGAACCACACTTAGGACAAATCTTAGTCATCGATTGAACTTTCGCACAAACTGGACACCCCATAGGTCCAAAACTCATCCCTTGATGAGGATGAGGTGATTGATATAAATCAAATTCATAATTACATTTTCTACATTTATAATGCATATTTATCGTTCCAATCTTTCTTTACTAAGATAACATCAGTATCCTTAATTCTAATCTCTTTATTGTTTGCCATAAAGATTAATTCATTATCATATTTATAAGAAGATATAACAATAGGTGAAGCAATATCTTCATCTATAAATACATCCTTAAACACAAAATCATTGACATAATAGTCATCAAAATCTCCTCTTATGCCATTTCCCATATAGTGCATTCTTACATGTGCGTCTATTCTAACAAGTAACCCATCAGGAGTATTTTTAATAAGAAGTACATCTTCGTCTTCTAAGTTATAAAATATATAAAAGTCTTTTGTATTCATATAAATTATTATAGCAAAAATGGTCTGATAAAAATATCAAACCATCAATAATTAATAGATATCTTTAGAAACGTGCTTTGCAACAATTTCAGTTAATCTCTTTAAGGTTTCAGGATTATTCGCGCCAATTAAAGGAGAAGGACCAAACCTATTCACTTCACCAAATTCAAGTCCTTTTAAATCCCCGCCAGCTTCTTTAAGAATAATTTCTGCACCAACGAAATCCCATGGCCATAATTTTAATTCAAAGAAAGCTTCAATTTTACCTTCTGCAAGTAAGCAAAGTTCAAAAGCACAAGTACCAAATCTTCTAAAGTCATTACATTCAGTAAATGCATCATAAATAATGTCATTACATACTTTTGCTAAAGGTTTTGAATAAACAGGCATTGCAGTACAAAGTAGTGCATCCGCCCAAGGTCTAGAAGAAACATGAATTGGTTCACCATTTTTAAAAGCACCTTTACCTTTTTCTGCAGTAAATAAATCTTTTAAGAATGGTTCATAAACTACACCTAAAATAGGTTCACCATTATGCATTAAACCAACAGAAACACATGCTTCATAAATATGTCTACGATAATT
>DEWM01000032.1 GCA_002363635.1 Caryophanales bacterium UBA3210
CCGCTTCCTTTTGAAGCATAGAAATATTCATTTTTTGCAGGGATAGCAATTACACCTGCAACAATTTCATGATTTCTGCATAAAGCAATGTTAGTAGCAAATTCATCGTCTTTAGTAACAAAGTCTGCAGTACCATCAAGAGGGTCTACAATAAAGATAAATTCTTTATCTAATCTTTCTTTAGTATCTTCGCTTTCTTCTGTTAAAAAGCCGTAAGAAGGAAATAATTCACCTAATTCTTTTCTAATTAATTCATCAGACATTTTGTCTGCGATAGTAACTGGAGAATCATCTTCTTTGATTTCAATTTCAAATCCTTTTTGATAAACATCCATAATGACGTCTCTCGCCTTTTTAGCGGTTTTTATCATTGCTTCGAGTTCTTTTTCGTACATTTTATTTTGACTCCCTAAGAGCTTTATTAATAGCTTCTACAACGTATTTGTGTTCTTCAAGTGAAGATAATTTACAGCCAGATGCGTGTAAGTGACCTCCACCACCGAAAGCTGCTGCAATCTTTTGAACATCTAAATCTTTTGATCTAAATTCTACTCTAACTTCACCGCTGTCAGATTCACTAAAGAAGACCCAAACTGGATAACCTTTAATATTAGATAATGAATTAACTTGAGATGCACCTGTATTAAAATCAATACCTAATTTATGTAAATCTTCTTTTGGTAAACACAAATAAATTAAGCCTTCATCAGTCTTAATATAATTTGAATAGATATAGCCTTTAACTCTTAACATCTTTTCATCAGATTCATAAAGCTTATCATAAAGTTGTCCACAGTCAATTCCAGTTGCAGCAAGTGCTCCTGCGACATTGAAAGTACCCTGATTAATAGGCTGATATAAGAATCTTCCTGAATCAGTAACTAAACCAAGGAATAATGGTAAAGCTGCATCTTTAGTAATTTCGACATTGTTTTCAAGAAGAATTGTAGTAATAATTTCTGTCGCGGAAATTCTTTCAGTTTCAACAAGTTCTATGACACCAAAATGTTCTTGAGGAATATGGTGGTCAATTTTAATAATTTCTTTAGCAGTTAAGAATCTTTGATCTTCAACTCTAGATTGGTTTGCAACATCAAGTACTAATGCAAGAGATGACTTAACTACTTCATCATCAACTACGTCCATCTTTCCTACTAAATCAAATAATCTAGGGAAACCAGAACCTAAAGCGTAAACTTTCTTGTCTGGGAAAGCATTTCTAATTGCGTTTCTTAATCCTAACTGAGATCCATAACAATCTCCATCAGGGACGACGTGACCAAAAATTGTGATTACATCATATTCTTTAATCTTATTCCAAATATCTTGATAAATCATATAGCTCCTTTATACATCAAAAAAATGAGTTCTAATAATTTTTAGAACTCATTATTATATCAAAGTTAGTTAGCTTTGCCAACTTCACCGAATAAAGTCATTTTTTCTTTGACTTTAGCACGGATAGCTTCGAAACCTGGTTTTAATAACTTACGTGGATCGTAGCCTTTTGCAGTATTTGCTGCAGTTGGATCTGCTTTACCTGCTGCACAGTAAGCAATTGTTGCTTCTGCGAAAACTAATTGGCAGTCTGTATTAACATTGATTTTTGAAACGCCGTTTTTAACAGCAGCGACAATCTGATCATCAGGAATACCTGTTCCACCGTGTAAAACAAGTGGGATGTTACCTGTAGCAGCGTTGATATCTGCTAAAGCTGATAATTGTAAACCTTCCCAGTTTGCAGGATAGATACCGTGAATATTACCAATACCTGCTGCTAAGAAATCGATGCCTAATGATGTCATTAAAGCACATTCTTTTGGATCTGCAACTTCACCTTTACCAGTGATACCATCTTCAGTTCCGCCAATTGAGCCAACTTCTGCTTCAACTGAGAGGCCTCTATCGTGTGCAAGCTTAACTAATTCTTTTGTCTTTTCGATGTTTTCTTCTAGTGGTAATGATGAGCCATCAAACATAATTGATGTGAAACCAGCTTCGATACATGCTTTTGCAGCATCGTAGTTACCATGGTCTAAGTGTAAAGCAACTGGAACTGTAATACCGAGTTCTTCATCTAAAGCTTTAACCATTGCAGCAACGACTTTGTAACCGCCCATGTATTTTGCAGCGCCCATTGAAACGCCTAAAATAACTGGTGCATTTAATTCTTGTGCTTCGAGTAAGATAGCTTTTGTCCACTCAAGGTTGTTGATGTTAAATTGGCCAACAGCATAATGTCCTGCTTTAGCTTCTTTTAACATACGTGTAGCATTAACTAACATAGTATTTTTTTCCTCCTAATAAATACTTTATTAAGTACGAAAATATTATAGCACAACAAAAATAAAGAATATATTTATTTTTAGTCTCAATTTATAGAAATTGTACAAAAAAACCACATTATATTAATGTGGTCTTTAAATTTATTAGAATTCTTCCTCTTCTTCGGATTTCTTTTCGTCTTCTTCGTCATCTTCTTCAGAAAGGCTTTCACCTTCATCGTCGTCATCTTCGACTTCAATACCAAGAGCCTTTTCTTCTTGACGAAGTTCTTCTTTTTCTTCTAAATCGTCCTCGATATCATCTTCATCATCTGAGTAGAAGTCCATATCTGGTTTCTTAACTTCATCAAATGTGTATTTGTCTTTAAGATCCCATGTATTATTTGGTCTATTAACAAATCTACCATCTTCAAGTAAGTCTGTATATAATTTACCAATCTTACCAGCTTTGTTGTCTGGGTTTTCACCTAATTCTTCACAAAGTTTATTCCATAATGTGAGGAATTCAATTGGTTCGCCATTAGCTTTGACGATATCATATGCGATATCAATACGTGATTTAGTCATCTTTTTGTCCTCCGTTATTATTTATTACATTTTTTCAGGTGCAGATACACCAATGACTTCTAATGCATTCTTCATAACTATTTTACTTGCTTTTGCAAGTGCAAGTCTAGAAGAAGTTAATTCTAAGTTGCTTTCATCATAAATTCTGCATTCTGAATAGAATTCGTGAATTGATGTAGCAAGTTTTTGAATGTAGTTTGTAATTTTGTAAGGTGCTCTTTCTTTTGCAGCTACTGCAACTTCCTTAGGGAAATCAGAAATAACTTTTAATAAGTTTAATTCTTTTTCTTCCTTTAAGAGTTTTCCATCGTAATCAAGTGCGATATCTTTACCCTTTTCTAAAACTTGAGAAAGTCTAGCGTGTGCATATTGAGCGTAGTAAACAGGGTTTGATGATTCCATCTTACCTGCTAAGTCTAAATCAAAATCTAAGTGTGAAGATGCTGCTCTAGAGATAAAGAAATATCTAACTGCATCTGTACCAACTTCGTCACAAAGTTCTTTCATACCAACTGCATTACCAGTTCTCTTTGACATCTTGTATTCTTCGCCATCTTTGAATAATCTAACCATTTGGATTAATTCAATATTTAATGCATTTGGATTATAACCAAGCATTGCCATAGATGATTTCATTCTTTCGATATATCCGTGGTGGTCTGCACCAAGAACATCGATTAATACATCATAGCCTCTATCAAATTTATTCTTGTGGTAAGCAATATCTGGAAGTAAATATGTGTATGAGCCGTCAGACTTAATTAAGACTCTATCCTTATCATCTGTGAAATCAGTTGTTCTTAAGAATAAAGCATTATCTTCGTTGTATTCATATTTCTTTAATAAGTCTAAGACTTCTTCAACTTTACCTGCATTTCTAATATCAAGTTCACTTGAGAAGACATCAAACTTAACTCTGAAATCTGTTAAGTCATCACATAACTTATCGAGTAAGAATTTTGTACCTCTTCTCTTGAAGTAGTTATATCCTTCTTCTGAGTCTACTAAGTACTTATCTCCAACTTCTTCAACCATCTTCTTAGCAACTTCAATTAAGTCTTTTGAATGGTAACCATCATCTGGTAAAACTCTTGAGTTATCACCTAATACTTCATGGTATCTAACAATAAGAGAATCTGCTAAGTGGTTAATTTGAACGCCAGCATCGTTAACATAATATTCTCTAGTTACGTTATAGCCTGCTTTTTCATATAATCTACAAATTGTATCGCCAATAGCAGCACCTCTAGCATGGCCTAAGTGTAAAGTACCTGTTGGGTTAGCACTAACGAATTCAACGTTGATCTTTTCTTCATGTTTTTCTTTTGCTTCACCATATTTATCACCTTCAGCTACAATAGTTTTAATAATTGATGAAAGTGAATCACTCTTGATGAAGAAATTAATAAAGCCAGGGCCTGCAATTTCAATATTTTCAATAAAGTCTTCATGGATATTTGCAACAATGTCTTTTGCAATTAAAGCAGGAGCCTTATGTAAGTTTCTTGCTTGTGTCATTGCAACTGTTGTAGCGTAGTCACCATGTGCTTTATCTTTTGATCTTTCAATAACGATAGATTCAAGAGCGATTTCAACGCCTAATGTTTTTAAAGCGTTTTGGATAGTTGTTTTTAAAGATGTTTCGATATCTAACATAATTTTTCCCTCTCTGCTGTAATAGTTACCTTATTTGCAGTAACTGGTTTATCTAATTTATCACTGTCATATAAATCGTATTCAAGGACGACTTCTTCTTCAGTTAATTTTAATGTAAATGTTTTAGTAAACAAATTCATTGAATGATCTGCATCTAATCGATAAGTACATTTACCTGTTTCATCTAAAGAAAGTTCCATACGCATCTTAACGTTGTCGTTAGTTTCAGTGATGATGATTTTTTCTTTGCTAAAATCAATTCCAATCATTAATGTACCTGCATCAGTTTCAAAGAATCGATAAAGGTAAGTTTTTAAATCTGAATCCAATGAAACAACTTCGCCGTTATATTCAACACTTGCGCGTTGTCGAGTAGCGTAGTCTTTCATCTCTAATTTGAATTTTGCGAGTTTATTTGACATATTTTCTCCGTTCATGCATTATATACAATTAATATTGTATATACAACAAATTAATCATTACTAATTAATAATGAACACATACATTCAATATTTCGGATTTCTCCAATATTTTCATTTGTTTGTGGTTTGATACTTACATTTTCAATGTCAGTATCTAAAATTTTAGCGATACTTGCTCTAATTTCTGGTAAATATTTTTGTAAATGTGGTTTATCAAGAATTACACAAGCATCTAGATTAACTAATTTATAGCCTTTTGCTAAGACTAATTTATAACACTCTTTAAGGATGATTTTAGAATCCATATTTTCAGTTTCTTTGCTAGTATCTGGGAAGAGTTTACCTAAGTCTCCTAAAGATAAAGAGCCAAGAAAAGCTTCTGCTATAGCGTGAAGAAGGCAATCTCCATCACTATGAGAAACAGGTCCGTAGATAGAAGGAACTTCGATTCCTCCAATCATAAATGGACGACCATTTTCTTCAATACGATGAATGTCTCTAGAAAATCCGATTCTAATCATAGTGTCTCCTTATTAAACGTTAAATCTAATGAGTAAGCAATCTCCGTCTTGAACTAGATATGCTTTACCTTCACTTCTAATCTTACCAGCTTCTTTTAAAGCTTTTTCTGTCTTTAATTCAAAGATGTCATCACAAGAATAAACTTCTGCTCTAATAAAACCT
>DEWM01000064.1 GCA_002363635.1 Caryophanales bacterium UBA3210
GTCACTATGTTAATTAGAACTAAAGAAGTTGATAAGTTAGTTTCTCCAATTGCAAACAATGTTGCAGTTAGAAGCTTTTTAGTTAACAAGCAAAGAGCAATGGCTAATGATATTTCTATCGTTATGGATGGTAGAGATATTGGTACTGTTGTTTTACCAAGTGCTGATGTTAAAATCTTCCAAATTGCGGATGTAAAGAGAAGAGCAGAAAGAAGATATGCTGAAAAACTCCAAAACGGTGAAGAAACTACATTAGAAGAAGTAGAAAAAGAATTAGAAAGAAGAGATTTAAATGATTCATCTAGATCTACAGGTGCATTAAAACCTGCAGAAGATTCAATTTTTGTAGATACATCTGATATGACAATTGAAGAATCTATCGATGCTATCATTAAAATTGTAAAAGAAAAGGTAGGTATCTAAATGGGTAGAAGTATTGTTGCAATTGTTGGATCACCTAATGTTGGTAAGTCAACACTTTTTAATCGTATTGTCGGTGAACGTAAAGCTATTGTTGATGACCAGGCTGGTGTTACTAGAGATAGACTCTATGGCAAAGCAACATGGTTAACAAAAGAATTTACTCTCATTGATACAGGTGGTGTTGAAATTAAAAACGCTGCATTCCAAACACAAATTAGAGCGCAAGTAGAAATTGCTATTGAAGAAGCTGATTTAATTATTTATGTTACTGATGGTCGTTTAGGTGTTACTCCTGATGATAGAGTAGTTTGTAAGATGCTCTTTAAGTCAAGTAAACCAGTAATTTTATGCGTTAACAAAATTGATAACTATGAAATGATGGATAACGTAACTGAATTCTATTCATTAGGAATTGGAGATCCAATTGCGATTTCAACTGCTCATGGTATTGGTATTGGTGACTTACTTGATAAAGTTGTTGAAAACTTACCTGAAAAAGTTGAAGAAGAATTCGATGAAGATACAATTGCTTTCTCAATTATTGGTAGACCAAACGTTGGTAAATCATCTTTAACAAATGCAATTCTTGGACAAGATAGAGTTATCGTTTCAAATATTGAAGGTACTACTAGAGATTCAATTGATACTCGCTTTACACGTGATGAACAAAATTACGTTGTTATTGATACAGCAGGTTTAAAGAAAAGAGGAAAAATCTATGAATCTGTTGATAAATATGCAGCATTAAGAGCTTTAGCGGCAATTGATAGATCACAAGTTGTTTTACTTGTCATCGACGCTAATGAAGGTATTACTCAACAAGATAAACACGTTGTTGGTTATGCCATGGATGAATCTAAAGCAATTGTTATTGTTGTTAACAAATGGGATTTAGTAGAACATACACAAAATGCTATGACTGAATTCACAAAGAAGATTCGTTCAGAATTCAAATTCTTAGATTACGCTCCAGTTGTATATATTTCTGCAAAAGATAAATCAAGAATTCAAACTATCTTCCCAGAAATACAAGCAGCATTCTCTGCATACAATTACCGTGTAGGTACATCAGTACTTAATGATATTATGATGGACGCTCAAATCGTTAACCCAACTCCAGTATTTAATGGAGGAAGATTAAAGATTTATTTTGCATCTCAAGTTGCAATCTGTCCACCAACATTTGTTTTATCAGTTAATGACCCAGAATATATGCATTTCTCATATCAAAGATACTTAGAAAATAGATTGAGAGATTCATTTGATTTTACAGGAACACCAATCAAGATTATTTGTAGAGCAAGATAATAATTTTTATAGAGAGGGGATTTTATGGATAAGAAAAAATACACAGATGAAACTACCCAAATAAAAGTTATTAAAAAGGGTAAAAAGAATATAATCAATGAAGATGAAAATGAATATCAAGACCTTCAAAAGACTAGAGAGTTTAAGAAAGTATTCGTTTTGAATGGAAAAGTAGTTGATAGATATCACCCTGTTATTAAAAAAGGATTAAGTGAAGAACAAGTTCAAAGCCGTGTAAAAGAAGGCTTATCTAATAAATATAGAGATAAAAACCAAAAAACTTATATAGGTATTGTTTTAAAAAACATTTTTACATTTTTAAACATCTTATTATTTATTATTGGTGCAGTATTAATTTCGATTGGTATTATTTACCATAAGGAAACTGGATATTATTTCAATTTAATTTTCTTAGGTGTTATTACTGCAAACTTAATTATTGGTATTGTTCAAGAATGCCAAGCAAAGAAAAAGATTGATAAATTATCAGTTTTAAATAAGATTAACGCGACCATTATCCGTAATGGTATTCAATATGAAGTTCCAATAGATGAATTAGTTTTAGATGACACGTTAGTTTTAAATAATTACAATAAAATTACTGCAGATGCAATTATTAAAGAAGGCATAATTGAAGTAAATGAATCACTTTTAACAGGCGAATCTTTACCAGTTAAAAAAGGGCCAGGTGATCCTATTTATGCAGGATCATTTGTTTCATCAGGCTCATGCTTAGCACGAATTGAACGTGTTGGTAAAGAAATGTATGTCTCAAAACTTGAGCAAAATGTAAAAAAATTAAAGAAGAATAATTCTCAAATCTTATCTGCTTTAAATAAGATTATTAGATGGATTTCTTATGTAATTATTCCTCTTGGCGCGATTTTATTCCTTGTTTCATATGCAGCGGAAACTGATTTGTTTAAAACTCAATTAGTTGGAGAACCTTTAGGAAATCTTATTTCTTCAGTAGCGGGTTCAATGGTTGCAATGATTCCTTCAGGACTTTATTTAACAGTTTCTGTTACATTATTTGTTACTATGGGTAGACTTGCTAGTAAAAAAGCTCTTGTTCAAGATTCATATTCAGTTGAATCACTTGCTAGAGTTGACACATTATGTCTTGATAAGACAGGAACTATCACAGATGGAACAATGGTAGTTGAAGAAGAAGTTAAATATGTTGATTCATTTGATTCTTCAAATCTTATCGCAAACTTAGTTAATGCATTTCCAAATAAAAACCAAACAGCAGTTGCGTTAGATAAAAAGTATAAAGTAAATGAGAAGTTAAATGTAGTAAAAACATTACCATTCTCATCATCAAGAAAAAAATCGGGTGTAAAGTTTGAAGGCGTTGGTGCATTTGTCTTAGGAGCTCCAGAATTTATTCTTAACCCAGAAGATTCACTTGTTAAGGAACTTGAAAAATACACAATTCAAGGATACAGAGTAGTGTTAATGGCAAAAGTTGACGACTTAACAGACGATGATGTTGTTGGCAAACCTTTACCTCTCAGCGCGTTTGTAATTAAAGACCCTATTAGAGATACTGCTGCTTCTACAATTGCATGGTTTAAAGAAAACGGGGTTGATGTCAAAATTATTTCTGGCGACAACCCAATTACAGTATCTGCAATTGCAAAAGAAGTAGGAGTAGACAATGCTGATCAATATATTTCACTTGAAGGTTTATCTATTGATGAAGTTGAAGAAGCTGCTAAGAAATATACAGTATTTGGTAGAGTTGCTCCTGAACAAAAAGCATCTTTAGTAAAATCTTTAAAAGAGATGGGAAGAACTGTCGCGATGACTGGGGATGGCGTCAACGATATTCTTGCGATGAAACAAGCAGACTGCTCAATTGCTATGGGATCAGGATCTGATGCTTCAAGAAACGTTGCACAATTAGTTTTAATGGATGATAATTTTGCTTCTTTACCAAATGTAGTTAGAGAAGGAAGAAGAGTTATTAATAACATTCAATCGGTTGCATCATTATTCTTAATGAAGACAATTTTTGCAATTATCTTAACTGCTTTATCAATTGTGGTTAGAAGTAAATACCCATTTGAACCTAGAAACATGAATGTTTTCGAAGTATGCGCAATTGGTTTACCAGCATTCTTCTTAGCGTTACAGCCAAATACAGCGCTTGTTAAAGGGTCGTTCTTAAAGAATGTTTTTAACAAATGCTTACCTGCAGCAATTGTATTATTGCTTTCAATCATCACTCCACTTGGTTTAACAGGTTGGTTTGGTGGAGGCGGAGTCTGGGGACTTAATGTTAGTAATACTGGAGCGTACGCTGGTATGACTTTATTACTTACAGGATTAGTTATCTTAGGTGTTCATTGCCTACCATTTAATAAATATCGTTTATTTGTCTATTTATTAATGTGGGGACTTTCGCTTATTGGCGTCTATGTATTTTCGTTATTCTCAGATGTAACTGGATTTGATATTTACCATCAAAATTCTAATATTTATTATGTATGTTTAATTGGCTTAGTTGTAGGAATAATTGCATACGCTATATCATATTTCTTCTTTAGCTTAATTTATAATAAAGAGTTTAGAACGAAAGTTAATAAATATATTAGAGGTAAAAAAGGCAAGCAATAAAATGCTTGCTTTTCTTATAAGAAAAGAAACCATTTATTTATATTATTTTTTAAGCTATACTTTTAAATAAGGGAAATATTTATGGGAAAGAATAAAAAACACGAATTGTCTACTCAGTTAAGTGAAGATATTAACAAAGACTCATTCTCTTATTCTGATAGCAACGTTTTAAAGAAAACAAATTATAGATTTTGGAAAACAATTGCGATAGTTGTTTCTATTATAATGACAATTTTTATTGTTAGTTGTGTTGTTCAACTATACACATTTGCATATAGTTTTCATCCATATGCGGGATATACAACTTTAGGTGTATTAATATTAGTTTTATTTATATTTGTAATTAGACCTATTGTTCAAGCTTTAGCAACACCTTCGTTCACATTAGATGTAGTAGATATAGAAAGTGCTAGAAGAGTAAGCGCAATTAATTATCGTGCATTAAAGAAAGTAGCACATAACTTAATTGGTGCAGATTATGTTTCAAATGAATCAAAAATCAAAATTGAAGGTGCGATTGGAAATAGAAAAGAATTAAATAGAGTATTACGTGAAGTTTATGATAAAGAAATCACAGTAAGAATTAATAAAATCATCCACGAAACATCTACAAAGATTTTATTAACAACAGCATTATCACAAAATTCAAGGTTTGATACATTCACGGTAATAACATTAAATATCAGAATGATTATGAGAATTGTTATTACATGTGGATACCATCCAACATATCCACGTTTAGCAAGATTAATTATTAAAGTATTTAGAAATGCATTAATTGCATATACATTGCAAACAATTGGTTTAGATAAACTTATTTCACAAGGCGTCCAAGCTTTAGCAAAAGGCATCATTCCTTTTGTTGGAGATTTAGTAGGTAAAGTAGCGGGTTCAGTTATTGATGGAAGTGCCAATGCATTACTTACATTAAGAGTGGGTATCTTAACAAGAAAATATTTATATAAAGAATTTGATATTCAAGCAATGATTAAAAATCCAGATGAAACTAACGAATTAATTCTTCGTGAAGCAATTCTTGAAGCAAATGGAGATATTGATAATATTGTTGCAGAGTGCAAAAAAGAAAAAAAGGCAGCATAGGAGACTTATATGGCAGAAAATAAAATTGTAAAAAATGAAAAACCAAGAAAATATACTAACTTCTCATTAGTTGTATTCGTTGGTTTATTAATCATAGGAGCATTAACAGTTTCACTTGTTACTAACTTCTTATATTTTGGTACATATGTTGATATTAACATCTATTTATTCTCAACAATTTGCCTAGTAGCAGGATATATTACTTCAGTTTCATTATATTATTTTGGCAAATATTTATTTGGTAGAATCGCTGGATTTAGATTAATCAATTATACATTCTGGTTCATAACTTTCTTAAAAGGCGATAAGAAAATAAAAACAGTAAGTTCTTCAATTGAAGGATTAGGATGCAAAGTAAATATGGCACCTAAAAATGATGCAAAAGCAAATCACGTTTTATATTTATTAGGTGGAGCGATATTCTCATTACCATTCTTTGTTGCGGCAATTGTTTTATTCGCAGTACTACCAACAAGTGCTCAATATAAATATTATGTATTATTTATCTTCTCATTTATTCCATTTGTTGTAGTAGGTAATTTATTGCCATTAAGAATGGATGATTACAACGAAGGTTTTATCTTAAGATTAATCAAAAAAGAAAATTCAAAAGATAAATGGTATAGAAACCTTCATCAATTAGAAGCGTTAACAAATTCAAATAGTGAATTAAAATATTATGATGTAAGCGGAGATGATTTATCATCATTTGATTTAGACACTTTGATTTATAATTATTACTATTGCTTAGACCATGATGAACCAACAAGAGCAAACTCTATTTGTGATACATTAATTTATAACGTTCAAAATATTATTGATACATCAAAATTATATTTAGGATATGCAGGTAAGATTTATGGCTTATGTATCCAAAAAAGATATGAAGAAGCAGATAGATTCTTACAAGAAACAAAATCTGAATATAGAAATACAATTAAATCAAAGAGAAGATATGAATCATTAAAGGTAGCGTTATTCTTAGATGCTTACGTTGAATCAAATTATGACGATTATCTTGCAAGATATTTCTCAAAAGAAAAACTCGCTAAACATTATATGTATCTTACACGTGTAGAAAAAGAAGAAAAACTTGTTGAACACGCAATTGAATCAATCCAAATCGATCATAAAGATTGGTACGTTAAGTAGGAGCGGTTATGGCAAAGATTAAATTTATTGTAGATGGAACAGAAGATTTACCAAATGATTATTTAAAAGCTAATGATATTGCAAAACTACCATTAGTAGTACATTTTCCTAGCGAAGAAAAAGAATATGTTGATGGAGTGGATATAACTACTGAAAAGTTATATGAACTAGTAAATGAAAAAGGTGAATTACCAAAAACTGCAGCAAGATCAGTAGGCGATTTTATTGAAATTTTTGATAAGTATTTAAAAGAAGGCTACGACTATATATTGTTTTTTGGAATCTCATCATTATTTTCATCAACAATTCAAAATGCTTTAATTGCATCAAGTGAGTTTGAAGGAAAAGTATTTGTTCACGACACAATGAATTTATCTACAGGTGAAGGATTGCAAATAGTAAAAGCAGTAAAATGGAGAAACGAAGGCGACAGCATAGAAACAATTTGTGAAAAATTAAAAGAGCTTGCACCAAAAGTACGTTCTCAATTTGTAATTGATTCACTAGAATATTTATATAAAGGCGGAAGATGCTCAGGTATGGCGTTTTTCTTTGGCAAAACATTAAAGATTCATCCGATTATTAGAGTAGTAGATGGAAAAATGATAGTTTATAAAAAGCCATTAGGAAAAATGAAGAATGGATTAGATAAATTATTAGAAATCTATAAAGAAGATTTACCAGAAATGGACAAAGAAACAGTAATGATTACTCAATCAGTCGCTCCGATGTCTGGAGAATACTTAAACGCTGAAGTAAGTAAAGATATCCCTGCTCAAAATATTATGAATACAAATGCAGGATGTGTTATTTCATCACACTGTGGTCCTGGAACAATTGGTATCTTATATATTGTCAAATAAACTAATTAATAGACTTTGCAAATTGCAAGGTCTATTTTTTTAATTTCTTTAATAAAAATATTTATTTATAAATATTGTTTGTTTCATAATATAAATGTGTTTTCAAACACAAAAGGAGAAAAAACTTATGGAAAGACGTGTTGGTACATGTTCAAGAGGCATTAGATGCCCAATCATTAAAGAAGGAGACGATTTAGCAACTATCGTTACTACAAGCGTAGTAGAAGCAGCTAAATATGAAAACTTCGCTTTAAGAGATAGAGATGTAGTTGCAATTACAGAATCTATCGTTGCAAGAGCACAAGGAAACTACGCAAGCGTAGATGCAATTGCAAAAGATGTCAAAACAAAAACTGGTGGAGAAACAGTTGGCGTTATTTTCCCAATATTATCTAGAAACAGATTCGCAATCTTACTTAAAGGAATTGCTCGTGGAGTAAAGAAAGTAGTATTAATGCTTTCATATCCTTCAGATGAAGTAGGAAACCATTTATTAACTTTAGATGAATTAGATGAAAAAAATGTAAATCCATATAGCGATGTTCTTTCACTAGCAAAATATAGAGAATTATTTGGAAGCAAAGTTCATGAATTCACAGGTGTTGATTATATTGATTACTATGTAGAATTAATTAAAGGCGAAGGTGCAGATGTAGAAGTAGTCTTTGCAAACCAAGCAAAAACAATCTTAAATTACACAAAAGATGTTATCGCATGTGATATTCACACAAGAGCAAGAACAAAACGTATCTTAAAAGCAAATGGTGCAAGAGTAGTCTTAGGCTTAGATGATATTTTAACTTCATCAGTAGATGGATCAGGTTACAATGAAAAATATGGCTTACTTGGATCAAACAAAGCAACAGAAGATAAAGTAAAATTATTCCCAAGAGATGCTCAAGGCTTAGTTGAAGATATTCAAGCAAGATTATTAAAAGAAACTGGAAAGCATTTCGAAGTAATGGTATACGGAGATGGAGCATTCAAAGATCCACAAGGAAAGATTTGGGAATTAGCAGACCCAGTAGTTTCACCATTCCATACAGAAGGCTTAGTTGGCACACCTAATGAATTAAAATTAAAATTCTTAGCAGATAATGATTATAAAGATTTAAAAGGTGCAGAATTAAAAGAAGCTATTTCAAAAGCAATCAAAACAAAAGATGCAAACTTAAAAGGAACAATGGCAACAGAAGGAACTACACCAAGACAATTAACAGATTTAATTGGTTCATTATGTGATTTAACATCTGGTTCAGGTGATAAAGGTACACCAGTTGTTTTAGTACAAGGCTATTTCGATAACTATACTAACGACTAATTAATAAAATAAATAAGGAAAATAAGACTGCCACTTCATAAGTGGCAGTTTTTTCTATATATATATCTTTATATATAAAGGGAAAAATGGGCGAAAAATCAAAGAAAATCATGTACTAAAAAAATAATTAAAAATATTTAAGAAAACACTTGATAAGTACCTATAAAAAGGGGTATATTAATCAAGTCGCCTCGAAAGAGAAAGACACAAAAAATTAATCCAAAAAATTCTACAAATTATTAATAAAAATTACTTGACTATTAATACTCCTTGTAGTAATATGGATATGTTCGCCGCTTGAGAGAGCGTAGAACACTT
>DEWM01000004.1 GCA_002363635.1 Caryophanales bacterium UBA3210
AACTTGCAAATATCTTCTCACCAAATGAAGTTTTAAAACAACACTTTGATGTCGCACGTGAAGATGTAGTAGACCCTGTTTACCACCCTTTAAAAACTAATGACTCAATTGTTTTATATTCAAAACCAATTTCATTAATTTTAAAGAGATGGTTAATTACAGAAACTGTTAGAGAAAAATTAATTAATCAGGCTTTAAATTACAACCATCAGTTAAAAGATAAACAAGAAGCTTTCGATGATATCTTAAAACGAATTAACTATATTCAAGATACTTACGATTATTTAGCAGGAGAAATGGAAGAGATTGATAAAGCTCAATCTAAATATACTCAGGCTACAACTGAAAAAGTTATTTATCTTAATAACTCCGATAAATCAATTAAAGGTAAACTTGAAACTATCTTCTTAGCACTTGCTAAAATCGTTAATAGAGAAGAAGGATCTGAAGCATATAAATCAATTCTTGCCGATGTAAATAATTCAATTTCATTATATCAACAAGGCTATATTGATACTGATTCATTAACTCGACCAATTAAAAGAACTGAAAGAAGTGATTCTGAACCACTTATGCTTGATGATTTCGATCATAATGCAGATGAAGGTTTAATGCAGTCTCTTTTATATCAAATGGATCAATATTCAGATGAAAAGATTGAAGAATTTATGGATAGAGCCTTTGCAGGTAGAGATGATATCCATGTTCACGATATCAATGTTAAAGACGTCGAAGATTTCATCATGGTAATCCTTGGCTCAGTCAAAGGTAATGATGATTCTAGAGTATTCTATAAATTAAAACGCGGTGAAAATGTCGATAGAACTATCGCGAAAGATAAATTTGATATGCCAGATTACGAATATGTAAGGAAAGGGGAATAATAATGTTTTTTGAAGATTATCAAAATATGACAAATGCAGATAAAGAAGAATTTGCACATGTTGTTAATACATTAATGTTAAAATCATTCATTTTACGTCAACAGTACGACAAAAGAATGAAAATGGTTAAAGCAAATAGAGATTATTCATTTGCAGAAAAGAATATCGATAACATTCGTGAATATTTATCATATTCAGGTTGGACAATTGAAAAAGATTCTAGACTTGGTGTTATCTTTATTAACAATGAATACCAAGAAAACCATATTAGAATTGACTTCTTAACTTCCGCAATTGTTTATTCATTAAGATATTTATATGAAATTGCTAAAGAAGAAGACCAGATGACTAGTGAAGTTTATTCAGGTGCTACAGAAGTAATGAGAGTACTAGTAGAAAAAGGTTTAATTCGTGATAAGAAACCTTCTGCTGTTTCAATGGCATCATGTTATAGATTCTTAGAAAACCACAATATCATCAATAGAGTAAATGGTGATTTCATTGATAGAACATTTACTTTCTATATTAACCCATCAATTCTTTATGTCATCGATATGGATAAGATTAATTCCATCTTTGATGAAATTGAGCGAATTGGTATGGACGAAGAATAATGCTAGGGGGATAAGTCATGAAATTATTAAAGAGAGTTAGAATTATTAACTGGCACTATTTCACAAACGCAATTTTTGATTTAGATCAAGTTAATTTCTTAACAGGTCAAAACGCAGCAGGTAAATCAACTTTAATCGATGCTATGCAAATTGTTTTACTCGGCGATACATCAGGTAGAACATTTAACAAAGCTGCTAACGAAAAGTCAGGCCGTACATTAAAAGGCTATCTAAAGGGTGAAATTGGTGATGATGGAGAAGGTTCATTCAAATATTTAAGAACAGGAAGATTTTCTTCTTACATCGTTCTTGAATGGGAAGATGATACATCTTCATCACGCTTCTTAACAGGTATTGTTTTTGATGTCTATGATGATTCATCAGAAGAACATCACTTCTTTACCTTAAAAGATGGATTACCAGAAAATTTATTCGTTGAAAATGGTGTTCCTCTTTCATACAAACAATTACAAGAATTCTTTGCAAATAATTATCAAGATAAATATTATTTTGCAGATTCAAATGCTTCTTACCAAACTAAGATTAAAGAACTTTTTGGTAACTTAAAGAATAAATATTTCTCATTATTTAAGAAGGCTGTTTCATTTACTCCAATTACAAACATTGAACAATTCTTAACAGAATACGTCTGTGATGTACCTTCAGAAATTAATATTGAATCAATGAGAGGCAATATTCAAAACTATAAGAGACTTGAACTTGAAGCAGAAAATATGCAAGAAAAGATTTCTAAACTTGAAACTATTTCAAATCAGTTTAGAGATTATAAAGCAAAGAAAGAATCTTTAGATTTATCTTCATTTATTTCTAAACGTATTACTTATCAATTATATTTAAACCAGATTACTAATTTCCAAAAAGATATTGAAACTGGCAAAAATAGATTAGTTGAAATTGATAAGCAATTACAAGAAATTGATAGAGAAATTGTCGAAGCAACAAAGCAAAGAGAAAACTACATCAAAGAAAAAGTTTCTTCAGGTTCTTATAACTTAACAATGGAACTTACAAATGCTCGTGACAATTTACAAAAACAAATTGATGAAATCGAAGAAAAATTAAAATTAATGAGAAGTAACTTTACTTCTTACGTTAATAACTTCGATGCTTCAGCAAAACGTATTCTAGGTTTAATTGAACAAGTTTCTTTAGATCCATCTTTAGCAAGACAATATCGTAAAGAATTTGATTCTTTAAAAGATGTTTGTGAAAAGATGATTGAAAAGGCTAAATCATTCAAAGAAACATTATTCAGTGATGAACAATTTGATTCTTCATCATTAGAAAAATTTAGAGATGCAGTTTCTGATTACAAAGAAGTTGTTACTGATGTATATGCTTCATTAAAGAATAGATATGCTGAACTTATTGCCTCACATCAACAAGCAAAACAACAAATCGTTGATATGCAGCAAGGTTCTAAGATGTATGAATATCAATTTAAACAGATTAAGTCAGAACTTTCTCATCGTTTATCAGATCATTTTGGTGAAGTTGTAGAAGTTCTTGTCTTTGCAGATTTAGTTGATATTAAAACACCAAAATGGGTTAAAGCTGTCGAAGGTTATTTAGGCAATCAAAAATTAAATTTATTTGTTGAAGATAAGTATTATATTGCCGCAAACAAGATTTTACCTTCATTACTTAGAGAACATAATTTCTATAAGACAGGTTTAGTAGATTCACGTAAATTACATGAATTTGGTCCTAAGACATATAATAATTCTTTAGCAGAAGAAATCTTAACTGACCATCAGGGTGCTCGTGACTACGCAGACTTTATCTTAGGTGGTATTGTCAAATGTAATGACTTTGAAGAAGCTAGAGAAAGTGGACATGGTATTACAACAGATTGTGTAGGTTACCGTAACTTCTCATCATTTACAATTCCTGCAAGAAACTACCAATACCCATTACTTGGTAGAAAGATTTCTCAAGAAACATTAAAAGTTAGATCAAGCGAAATTAATGCAGAACAGAAAGTTATCGATGCTTTAAAATCAATTGTTGATACTTTAGGTTACGCAACTAAACTTGAAGCCATGAATACTAACGAAGTTAATGCAGCTTTATTAGACTTAGATGAAGCAAGTAACTTACCATCATTTAAAGAAAAATTAAATCAGTACAAGAATGAACTTGCAAATGCTGGTTCATATGAACTTTCTTCATTAGATGGCAAGATTGCAAAACTCGATGAAAAGATCAAAGCACTTGGTGAAGATAAACAGGCTCTCATTCAAGAAAAAGGTGAAGTTATTGCTTCAAACCGTCAAATTGAAGAAGAAAAGATTCCTGCTCAAATTGAACTTTCTAACCAAGCTAGAGAAGAAATCGATAAGAACTTCGATAAAGACTTTGTCGATAACATTGCTTTACCTAAATTCCAAGAAGAAGTTGAATCAGGTAAGTCTTTAATTAATATCCGTTCTGAATATGATGATTTATATACAAGAACTCAAAACAAATTAAGACAAATCTTCAACGTCTTACAAGAATTAAGAAGAGAATATACTGTCTATTACAAATTATCATATGATACAACAAAGCAAACTAATGATGAATTTGATAATGAATTAACATTATTAAGAGATGTTAAATTACCAGAATATCAGGGTAAGATTGCTGAAGCCTATGAAAAAGCTACTAGAGAATTTAAAGATGACTTTATCTTTAAACTCAAAACATCAATTGAAACTGTTAGATCTCAAATTGATGAATTAA
>DEWM01000104.1:0-10642 GCA_002363635.1 Caryophanales bacterium UBA3210
CCCCCTATGATTATATAATTTTACTATGCATTCATAATAAAAAGGTTGTTCTTTTTTATTATATATAATAAAAGGTCCAAATAAAAGAGAAAATCATTCATTTAAATCCCTTTTACCTGTTTAATTTTTTACCAAATATCAATCTTAGTTACTAATGTCATATTATGTTTAAAAATAAGATAAAAAAATAGATACCTTGAGGTACCTATTTTGAGTATATTTCATTAAATTTAATTTCAAGTTTTCTTTCTTCTTCTTGGACCATATTTTGAACTTTAGATGCTACTTCTAAAGTAGACATATCTTTATAGTCTTCATAACTAAGTGCAGGAAGAATGGAGCAGAAGACATGATGAACTTTATTTTTATATCTTTTATCAGAAATAAATGTATTACCATATAAGGCTACTGGAACAATCTTTTTCTTAATAGACATCGTATATTTAAAAGTTCCTGCTTTAAAATCGCCTAACGATAAATCTGGTTTTTTAGTTCTAGTGCCTTCTGGAAAAATGATATAACGAACGTTCTTCTTTTCCATATTCTCTTTTACTTGTTTCATGACTTTTATTTCTTGACGAAGATTAGTTCTTTCTAAAAATAATGAGTCATTGATACTCATAATATTATTAATAATTGGATAATGTTTTACTGCAGCTTTACCAACAAAAGCGATTGGATCTTTAGATAAATCAAAGAATACTAAGCAATCTAAAGCAGACTGATGATTTGGAGTTACTAAAAATGATTCTTCAATAGGCCAATTTTCTAAGCCTTCATAATGATAGACAATTTTAGCAGCATCAGTTTCTTTTTTAATAAATTTCTTAGTTTTTTGATATTTATAAACTTGTGAAACTTTATTTCTTCTTAGATAAAGACTTTTAGTCCAGATAAGTGACCAAAGTAATCTAGGTAAAGTTTTGAATGCAGTACGAACTAAAGTCATATTATTCCTTTCCTAAATAACTAGACTCCTCAATTAGAATTACTAATTGATTATTTAATTTATCAAGGCGACCTTTAAATAGATAAATATTCCCTTTTTCACACGAGAATATTCCTCCTTTAGAAGATTTAGTCCAATTGATTAAAGGTACATCTAAATCTTCAAATTTACCTTGTGAGTCTTTAAAGTCTTGGATAACGTGAGCGTAACGAATTTTATTTTCGTTAGAATCAACTTCTCCAAGTACTCCCATAAATACGATAACATTAACCATAACTCTTCCCCCTACAATTAAATTATAAGGGATAAGGTGTTTCAGTTGGTTTTTTAAATATTCCCAATTTTTATTAAAAAGTGGTTATTTTTTTACAACAATTACAACTGATAATGGATTGACTAATAAATGTTGAGCAAATAGTTCTGAACAGATTTCTCCAGATTCATTAAAAATAATTTGATAATAATCATTTAAATCAGTTTCAAATAAAGATTTTGTAGGGTTAACATACATAATTACATCTTTAAATGGACTAATTAATTCTTTATCAATATATTGAACTTTAAGTACTCCGCCTTTATCAGTTGAGATTTCGATTCCTTTATCAATAATGTCTTTTGAAGACATTCTTAAGAAAGGATATTTCTTTTTGAATTTTACGACGTCTTTGAAGAAGTTAAACATTTCACTTCTTTCATCAAGAACGTTATATTTAAATGAATTAATTTTATCTCCAGAACGATATGAGTTATGATCTCCATCTTTTGAAAGACCAATTTCTTGGCCTAAATGGAAGAATGGAACACCAAAACTAAAGATGTTTAAAGCATTAATTAATTTAATTCTCTTTAATTTAGTAATTTCATCTTCATCGTAACAGCACTTTTCAAGCTTATCAAAAATTGTGTTGTTATCATGACATTCTACATAGTTAATTGACTGATTAACATCTTTAAATAATGGAGGATACGCTAGAGGTAAAGATGAACCTAAGAAGACATGTTTAAATCCATCGATATAGTTAGTATCTCCAGTTAAATAACCTTTGACATATAAAGCATCATGGTCTGTTTTACCTTTTGCAATATCTCTATAACGATCATTAAAGAAACCAATGTTTTCAAGTTTAAAAGCATTATTCATGCTTGCTTTTTGAGAAGGAGCAAGAACTGTAGGCATATCCCAACCTTCACCATATAAGATAAAGTCTTTATTTAGTTTTTTACATTCTTCATAGACTTCTAGAATTGTCTTAGTATCAAGTAAGCCCATTAAATCAAATCTTAAACCATCAATACCAAATTCTTTAACCCAATACTTACATGAATCGACAATAAATTTTCTTGCCATTAAATGACGAGATTCAAATTCGTTACCACAGAAAGAACCGTTTGAAAGGTATCCATCTTCTGTATATCTAAAATAATAATTTGGGCAAGCTTTTTCAAAAGGTGAAGTTTCCATATTGAAAACGTGGTTAAAGACAACATCCATAACAACACGAATATTGTTTTTATGTAATGAACCAATCATTGTCTTTAATTCAACAATACGGGCAAGTGGGTCTAAAGGATTAGACGCCATACCACCTTCAACTGCATTATAGAATAAAGGATCATATCCCCAGTTATAAGTATCTTGAGGATGTAAATCATTAGTAGTTTGGAAATCAAAGACAGGAAGAATTTGTACGTGAGTAACTCCTAGTTCCTTTAAGTAGTCAAGACCTACTGGATTACCTTTAGGAGTTTTTACTCCCTCTTCCGCTAAACCTAAATATTTACCTTTATGAACAATTAATGTATTTGGATCACTAGTTGCGTCTCTTACCGATAATTCACAAATAACTGCATCAGTAATAGTACCAAATGGTTTTAAATCTTCATTATGTAAATCAACTTCAACTAATTTTGGGTCAACAATAACTGATCTTTTTGAGTTAACTGTAACTGCTTTTGAGCAAGGGTCAGGTGTTTCAACAGTTTGGCCATTAATTTCTAAGAAATATAAATAAGACCAGGCTGCAAAATCGCCATTAACTACTGCTTCTAGAACACCAGTTTTTTCATCTTTATTCATAACTTGAGTAACAGTATCATGAGTTTTTTCGTTATGAATCATAACAAAGCCACCACTAGCAATAGGTGAGAAAACTCTAAATGTAGTATTTTTCTTAGTATAGATAGCACCCATTTCTTCATCAGAATGCATTCTACCAATATATTTATCGCTTCTCATTAAGCATGAGCAATCTAAAGGAATTACGATATTTCTATCGTCCATGATTGTATAATATCTTCCTAATTTAAACTGAGGTAATTTCTTAATTGTATATTTAAATGTACTTGTTGTTTCGTTGATAGAATCAATAACAAGTTTTTGTACGCAAAAATCTAAGTCATAAAGATAGAATTCTTTACATCCTTGGCTATTATAAGATTTTGGTATAACAATCTTTAATTCTTTATCATTTTTTAAATATGCTTCGAAATAATTTTTTGATGCCATATTTATTATTCTCCTTATTTTTGGATTAATACAATCTATATATTAACAAATTATTAAATGACTAGTTACAATTTTATATTATTTAATATAAAAATTAGCAATTAATAAACAAAAAAGATGGAAGATAACATCTTCTTCCATCTTAATTTATTAAATTTGTTTATCTGGATGAGCCTCATTCCATTCTTCTTTAGTAACTTTAACAATTCTTCTACCATTTGGATTTCTTCCTAGTACCCCTTCATCTTCTAGAAGCATTAGGAGTTTATCCGCTCTAGGGAAACCAATACCAAATCTAGATTGTAAATTAGATGTAGAAGCAATGTGAGTAGAGATGACGTGAGCTCTAGCTTGATCTAAAAGTTCATCACCAGCAGCGCCTTGATCTGATAATGCTGCTTCCATGAAATTTGATGATTCTTCAACAGTATCTAGACCAGTAAAGTTAGGATCATAATCAAGTTCAGCTTGTGTCTTAATATAATCAATTAAATCAATAATTTCATCGGTAGGAATATATGAGCCTTGAACTCTAATCATTGAAGAATGACCAGGCAATTTACAAAGCATATCACCATGACCAATTAATTGTTCTGCTCCTCCCTCATCAAGAATAGTTCTTGAGTCAGTAAATGAAGGAAGTTTTAAACCGATACGAGAAGGAACAACTGCCTTAATATCGCCTGTTACGACATTAACTGAAGGTCTTTGAGTACAGATAATTAAGTAGATACCACAGGCTCTAGATTTTTGACATAATCTTTTAACATTTGGTTCAATTTCTTTACCGTGTTCACTCATAAAATCGGAGAATTCATCAACGATGACTACAATATTAGGTAATGGATCTAAACCAAGTTTAGGGGCAAGAGCATTATATTCAGAAATCTTAGTTACACCTTTACCTTTTTCTCTAAATAAAGTGTAACGTCTTTCCATTTCTTCTACTAATTTTTTGAATGCCTTAATACCTTGTTTGTCGCTTGTAACTACTGGGCAAAGTAAGTGAGGTAAACCATCATATTTAGTAAATTCAACTTGCTTAGGGTCAATTAACATTAATTTAAGTTCATCAGGTCTATTTCTCATAAGTAAAGCAGCAATAATAGTATTAATAAATACTGATTTACCAGAACCTGTAGTACCTGCGACAAGTAAGTGAGGAAGTTCATCAATATTAACTGACTCAACTTCGTTATCAATGCCTTTACCAAGTGGTACTAATAATTTATCTTTTTCTTTAGTTTTAGAAGCAATAGCATTTAGACAATCTTTGAATGAAACAGCTTCAGCTTTAGCGTTACCAAGTTCGATTGAAGAAGTGTCTTTTCCTTCAACGACAAGTTCAAGTCTAACATTCTTAACACCGCCTAATTTCTGGCCAATTTCATTCTTAACTGATTCAAGAGTACCAACCTTAACACCTTCGTTCATTCTAACATTAAATCTAGTAACAGAAGGACCAATTGTATATGATTCACATCTAGCACCAACTCTAAATTCAGTAAATGTTTCATTTAATTTAACAAGTCTAGTTTCCGCAAGAGCAATGTTTTCGTGAGTTGCGTTTTCATTTGGATGGTCTTTAAAAATATCAATAGGTGGATAATGATAATCTTTTAAGGATTTTTTCTTAGGAATAGAAGTATCCTCATATTGTTTATCTTCCATCTTTTCTCTATTTGTTAAATCGCCAATAATTGAAGAAGAAACATCTTTTTGAATGCCTGTAGAGGTTTCATTAAAGATTTTTACCTCTTCTTGAGGAACGATTTTTTCAATTACAGGAGTATTATTATTTGTTATTTCTTTAGTTACAACAGGAATATCTGCAGTTTCTACTTCTAATTTAGTAACAACTGGTCTTTCTTTAACTATTCTTTCTTCTTTAACTTCATATGAAGGTTTAATAGAAGGAATAGATACTAAATCATCTTCTTCAATAGGATTTACATCTGTAAAATCAAATGAAGATTTCTTCTCTTCTTTATTAAATCTACTCGCGTCAACAGAATCAACTTTATCAATTGTATATGTATTATATGAAACATTGATTGTAGGATGATCCATTTTAATATCGACAGTTTTAGATTTAGTAATATCTAAATCTTCAGTAGGTTCTTGAATCTTTTCTAAGCTTTGAGCAGCATAAGTTTCTAAAGAATATTTATTTTCATCAACTTGCTCTACTTCTTCTTCATCATTTTCTTCATTTTCACTAGTTTCAAGTAATTCATTAGCTTCTAAAGTACGTTTAGGTTCTTCTACTTTTTCTTCGCTTTCTCTCTTCTTCATATTTTTAAAGAATTTAAAGAGATGGAAAATAGGTTCTTTTAAGCAAATGAGTAAAGCCACTACACCAAAAATGCTTAACGCCACAATGTAACCAATATAGCTAAAGCAGGTTGTTAAAGCACCTTGTAATAAGTATCCAAAGAAGCCTCCTCCTGAATGTAAAACTTCATTTATTCCTTCAACACTAAATAAAGAAATTCCTGCAGAACTAAGGTTTTCTAAATATAAAGACGCAAAATTTGTTAAAGTAATTTGTTCATTACTAATATTAGATGCACTTAGCAAGATTAAAAAGAATAATATTCCTGCTACCAAGTACATATTAAATTTAATATTTAAGAAATGTTTTTTTACAATTAAATAAATACCTAAAAAAACAATGAATAGATAAACTAAAATATAGTACATGCCAAATAAGAAAAGCATATTATACTGTAAAAATTCTCCAACTGGTCCTTTACCAATAAGTCCAATTGCAGAAATTAATATCATCATGAGTCCAATCATGATTGCCTCAAAATTATTATTTTCGAGAATCTTTTTATCTAACTTTTCTTTAGCCATAATTATGTACCCTTTTAATCTTATATTTTTATTATACATATGAATTTTATTTATTTAAATAAATAAATTATAAAAAAACTAGCATTTCTGCTAGTAATTTTTTTCCTTTTTCTCCATTAACTTATCCTTATTGGAGGAAACAATCAATAATGTAGATAGATAAGCAATATTGAAAAGAATAAATAATGTAAAGATGATGCCTAGAGCATTTGCATCAAAATATATTTTAGCAGCATATAAACTTATATAAACTGTTGCAGTAATTATTACTAGCCACAAGTCAATAGTGACAAGAGTTTTAGTCAAAAACTTTTTCATATAAACACCTATTTTCTTTCAAGTGTGTAAGTAGTAGGTGTTTCACTTGACTCATTCTGTAATTTTTGAATTTCAACAGTAACTGCCTTATTTGAAGAAATTAAAGAAGCAGCAACAGGAACACAAAGTGCAAAAGTAGCAGCCATTATTAATGCACCGATAACGCCTAGCTTTCTAGCTCTATGATCAAATCTAGTCATGTTTGTCTTTTGCAATTTGTTTTTCATATTATTACTTCCTTTCTATTATTCTTAATTTTGCTGGTTTAGCACGATTATTTATTTCTAGTTCTTCTTCGCTTGCTACGATAACCTTTCTATTTACTAGAACATAATCTTTTTCCTCTACTGGTGTAGGTAACTTTCTTGACCCCTCTTCTTTAGTTAGGGAGTTAAAGAAATCTTTAACAATTCTATCTTCTAGAGAGTTGAATGTTATAACACACATCCTACCTCCACTTTTTAATAGTGATGCAGCTTGTTTTAACGCTCTCTTTAAGACTCCAAGTTCATCGTTTACTTCGATGCGGATAGCCTGGAAAGTTTGTTTTGCCGGATGTCCTTTTTGATTTAAGACTTTATTTGGTAAAACAGATTTAATTACATCAACTAGTTCGAAAGTAGTTTCTAGAGGTTTTGTTTGTCTGAATTTGACGATTGCTTTTGCAATTTGGTAAGCGAATTTTTCTTCTCCATAATCTCTTATTACTCTAAAGAGATCTTCTTGAGAATAATTATTGACGACTTCATATGCTGATAAAGATGAATCTTTATTCATTCTCATATCAAGTCGAGCATCAAATCGATAAGAGAACCCACGGTCCTGTTCATCGAATTGAGCGGATGAAACACCAAGATCAAACATGATGCCATCAATTTTATCAACGCCTTGTTCTTTTAGTTTCTCTTCTAAAAATTCAAAGTTTGATTTAATAAGTGTGAAATTATCTGAAATAGCTTTTAGTCTGTCATATGATTTTCTAATAGCTTCTTCATCTTGGTCGAAGGAATATAAGTGGCCTGTATTATTTAATCTTTTTAAGATTTCTGATGAGTGGCCACCTCTTCCTAACGTACAGTCAACATAGATTCCGTTATTTTTAACGTTCAACCCATCTACTGTCTCGTTTAAGAGGACTGGGATATGTTCATTAGGTATTAATACTTTATTCTCCATAATGGACCCTCGCTGCGTTATCTTCGTAAGAAGCATCATTTGCTTCTTCCATTCTTTCATAACGTTCCTTATCCCAAACTTCTACGTGGTCTTGAACACCGACGACGACAATTTCTTTTGTGATACCGACTTTTAAACAAAGATTCTTATCTAAAGTAACTCTACCTTGCTTATCTAAAGTAAGTTCATATGAATTACCGAAGAAAGTTCTTTTGTAATTACGGTTATCTTCATGCATGAAAGAAGCATTATTTAAATTTTCTGCGAGTTTCATGTAAGTTTCTTCAGGATAGACAGTTAAACATTTATCTAAACCTAAAGTGACATAAATTGTACCGCCAAGTTTTTCTCTGAGCTTAGAAGGAAGAATAAATCTGTTCTTCTCGTCTAAATTATGATGGTATGTGCCGATAAAGAACATTATTATCCTCCACTTTTCTCCACTTGTACCCATATTGTAACCCCTTTATACCATTTTGTAAATACTTTCCTCCATTTTTTTAGTAAAAATTTAGTAAATCCTCCACGACGAAAAAAAGCCACTCTTTCGAGTGACTTCAAAAAATCTATTTATTAATCATCTAAATCTAAATCAGCTAGAGCAGCAAATCTAGGATCAATTTCATCTTTTTGTCTTTTTGCATATTCTTCTTCAGAGAGAACCTCCCAAGAATCGCCTTTAATAGATTCAGGTTCATCTTCTCCAACCACCTTAAGTGGGATAGAAGATACAATTAATGAAACTAAATAATCATGTAAATCGACATAATCTTCAGATAATTTAATGATATCGTCATCATCTTTTAAATCTTCATCATCTGAGAAAGTAAATGTGATATCATCTGTTTCTTTGAATTTGTATTCAACTGGATTATTTGTTCTAGTAGATTTTAGAACTAATGTTCCTTCAGCAAATAAATGAGTTAGAGCAATGTCTAAGCCTTCTCCATAACGTAAAGAAGTTTCAACGTGACAATCTTTTAAAGAAATAAAGCCTTCTAATTTATCAAAATCACTAGCTTTGATTTCTTCATTTGAAGAAAAAGATAATACGCCTTTTTCTTCTAATTCTTTCTTAGTAACTAACATTATTTACGTAACTCCGCTTTAAATACTTTGAATAATTCATTCATGATAGAAGTTGTAGCCTCAACAATATCTTTGTCTACTAATGTCTTCTTATCATCTTGGAAAGTAATAGTAATTGCAACTGACTTTAAGCCGAATGCCATATGTTCACCTTCGTATACGTCGAAGATTTGAACATCTTTAACAATTGACTTACCTGCTTTCTTAATTGTTCTAATTAAGTCTTGTGCTAAGACTTCTTTCTTAACAACTAAAGCAAGGTCTCTAGTAACTGCTGGGAACTTAGAAATTTGTTGCATCTTTAATGGTGAAGTCTTTAAATTTAAGATTTCAGTTAAATTTAAATCTAAGACATAAGTTTCACCTAAGTCTTTTGACATAGATGGGTGAACTTGACCAACTACACCGACAACTTTCTTACCAAATAAAATCTTTGTAGATCTACCTGGATGATAGAAAGGAGAATCTGTTAATCTTTCTTCTTTATATCTATTCTTTTCAATGCCAAGTAAAGCAAAGATAGAATCTAAAATACCATGGATATCATAGAAGTCATAAGGACGTTGTGATAATCTTCCTCTTTCTTCTTTATTACCATTTAAGACAACTGCAAGTTCTTCATATTGTTCACTTACTGTATTAACTTGAGCGATTTCAAAGAACTGTAAGTTTTCTTGTTGATGGTCTAAGTTATATGAAACTGTATTTAATAAAGATTTAACAATACCTCTTCTAACAATTGAGTGGTCAACTGTCATTGGGTTAAAAATCTTATGAGCTTCATCATTATTTAATAAGACGAATTCTTCATTTTCTTTTGGTGAAACTAATGTATAAGTCATAGCTTCATTGATGCCATTATCAATTAAGAGTTCTCTAATTTGAAGTCTCTTAGTTTGTGAAGGAGTATATCCTCCAGTAGTTGTTGCCATGAATGGTAATTGAGCTTCAATCTTATCAAAGCCGACATATCTAATGATTTCTTCTGATAAGTCTGCATCGCACTTTAAGTCAATTCTATGGTATGGAGCAACTGCAATAAAGTTATTGCCATCGATATCTTTAGTTTCGATTTGTAATTTATTTAAGACATCAAAGATTAATTCTTTATCAAATTTTGTGCCGAGTCTCTTATTAATATAGTCGACAGAACATTCAATCTTAGTCTTTTCATCTGAAATAACTGAGTATCTAGTTGTTTCTTCAACAATCTTAGCATCTGCAAGTTCAACAAGTAATTGTGCACAAAGTGCTAAAACTTCTACATCCTGATGAGGGTTAATACCCTTAATGAAGTGAGCGGATGAATCTGAAGATAAACCAAGTCTAACTGATGTTCTTCTAACTGTTGAAGATTTGAAGTTAGCAGCTTCAATTGCAATGTTTTTAGTTGAAGCATCAACTGCTACTTCATTAACACCCATAACACCTGCAATGCAGCCTACTTTATCTCCGGTAGTAACAACTAAATCACCACATTTTAATTCATATTCTTTTTCATCAAGAGCGACAACTTTACCTTCGAAATCATTTTTAACAACGAATGACTTAGAAGCAACTTTGTCTAAATCATACATATGTAATGGTTGTCCAGTTAAGACCATAACATAGTTACCAATATCAACAATGTTATTAATTGATCTAATACCTTGAGACATTAAGAATGATTTTAACCATTTTGGCGATTCTTTAGTAACGACGTCTTTAACAACTTTAAGTGAGAATTGAGGACAATCTTCAGTTAA
>DEWM01000104.1:10692-16510 GCA_002363635.1 Caryophanales bacterium UBA3210
GCAACGCTTACTTCAGAAGGTTTTTCATCATATTTTTTAACTTCTGGAATATTTAATTTTCTACCAAATAATGCTGCAACTTCTTTTGCTAAGGAATAGATTGATAAACAATCAGATCTATTTGCAAGAACGTTGATATCTAAGATAGTATCATCTAGACCTAAATATCCTAAAACATTTTCTTCTCCTACTGGAGCATCAAGAGGTAATTCTTCAATACCTGCGACTTGTTCTTCTTTTAAGAAAGCTTTGTCTACTCCAAGTTCAACTAAAGAACAGCACATACCATTAGATTCAACACCTCTAATAGTTGATTTAACAATAACGATGTCTTTAGCAGGTAAAGAACAACCTGGTAAAGCAACGATAACTTTTAAACCTTTTCTAGCGTTTGGTGCGCCACAAACAATCTGCTCTACACCATATTTTTCGCCTTCATTTACTTTTAAAACATGTAAATGATCTGAATCTGGGTGATTTTCACATTCAATGATTTCACCGATAACGAGTTTATCTGCCTCCGCTAAACGAGTAATACCTTCAACTTCTAAACCCGCGAAAGTTAATTTATCAGCAATTTCCTTAGGAGAGATTCCATCTAAATCAACAAATTGTTTTAATAAATTATAACTTGCTAACATACTTACCTCCTAGTCTCTATTAAATTGCTTATTGAAACGTTTATCGTTTGTATATAATTTACGGATATCATCAATGCCGTATTTAAGCATTGCAATTCTATCTACACCAACACCGAAAGCAAAGCCTTGGTATTCTTTTTCATCAAATCCAGACATCTTGAGAACATTTGGATGAACCATACCTGCTCCACCAATTTCAATCCAGCCTGTGCCTTTGCATAAAGAACAACCTTTACCGCCACAATTAAAGCAAGAAACATCATATTCTACTGATGGTTCAGTGAATGGGAAATATGAAGATCTTAATCTAACTTCACGTTTTTCACCAAACATCTTTTTAACGAATAATTGTAAAGTTGAAAGTAAGTTACCCATATTGATATTCTTATCAATAACTAAACCTTCGATTTGTCCAAATTGATGTGAGTGAGTTGCATCATCATCTCTTCTATAAACTTTACCTGGTGAAATGATTTTGATTGGACCAACTCCATTAGCAGCTTTCATAACGTGAGCCTGAACTGGTGAAGTTTGTGATCTCATAAGTAAAGATTCATTAATGAAGAATGAGTCTTGCATATCACGTGCAGGATGTCCTTTTGGAACATTTAATAATTCGAAGTTATATTCATCAGTTTCAACTTCTGGACCTTCTGCAATGTCGTAACCCATACCAATAAAGATTTGAGAAACTTCATCAACAACCATTTGGAAAGGATGTTTGCTTCCCTTTGAATAAGATCTTGAAGGTAAAGTAAAATCAATAACTTCTTTTTCAAGTTTTGCATTTAAAGCTTTAGCTTCGAGTTCTTCTTTCTTAGCTTCAACTTTTTCTGCAATTTCAGTTTTAATTTTATTAATAATCTGACCAAATTCAGCTTTTTGTTCTTTAGTCATTTCTCTCATTGATGCCATTAAAGACATTAATTTACTTTTCTTTGAGAGGTATTCATTTCTGACATTTTGAAGATCTTCGCTTGTTTTAACATTTGCGACATCTTCAAGTGCCTTAGAATGAATTAACTCTAATTCGTTTTTATTTTCTTCCATAGTAAAACACCTCATTTATATAAGAACATTTCTATTATAATTCATTTACTTAATTTTTAAATTATATAATTTAAAATAGAACAAAAAAAGCAGGTATAACCTGCTTAAAATGGTAAATTAAGTCGATTAGGACGAATTTGCTTAGGTTTATTATTTTTATCCATAGCCTTAAATAAAACTCTTACAAAAATATACATATCTTTTTCATCTCTAAAATTAAGCGATAATTTATTATGAGCATATGTATAATCAATTGTGGCCTTAATCTCTTTTTTTAAGATGAATAATAACATAAAGATCATGAAGAGCAATAAACATCCTGATATAGAAAGTAAGAAGACTACTGACTTTAACTGAGTCAAGGAGTTATTAAAAAAATAATAACTCATCCAAGCAGTACCTCCTAAGCCTAGAATAATGAAGAAGATTGATAACCATAAAAAAGCAAAATTTCTAACTACCCCATACCCAACTGAAGATATATCTTTTACTTCAATAATACGAGTATAGAATAATTTTTTAAAAGCTGAAGACATACGGTCATTATAATATAAACGTTCATCAGTTAAAGCGATACGTCCATTATCATAAAGAGCTTTTTCAGTATCATTTACAAATGGTATTTTTCTCATGGTTACCTCCTTTCTTTAGATTTTTTAGTGGTTTTTAATTAATTGTTGTCACCAATTGATGAGAAGAAATCAGGTAAAATTGAATCACTTTCTTGTTCAGAATCTTTTTCTTCCTGTTCTTTTTCAACTTTATCAACTGTAGCTTTAATACGTGGTTGAATTGGTTGATCTTCTGGAACATATTCTTCATCAAAATCAGTTGCAATGACAGAAATTAACATCTGATCATTGAGTTCTGGGTTTTGTTGAACACCGAAGATGATATTAACATTAGCGCCTGCTGCTTCAGTAATATAAGAGATAGCTTCTTGAGTTTCATCAAGAGTAACTCCATTGCCTCCAGTAACATTGATAATTGCGGAATGTGCACCTTTAATACTTGCTTCAAGTAATGGTGAATCAATCGCGTTAGTTGCAGCTTCAACTGCTTTATTTTCTCCGCTACCCATACCAAAGCCAATTAATGCTACACCTTTATCTTTTAATGTAGCCTTAACATCTGCAAAGTCAAGGTTAATTAAACCTGGTAATAAAATTAAATCAGTGATTGTCTTAACAGCTTGAGCTAAAACTCTATCTGATTCAGCAAAGGCATCTGCAATGCTCTTATTGCCGTTTGCCATCATTAATTTATCGTTAGAAACGATAATAATTGAGTCGACTTCGTTCTTTAATTGATTTAAACCTTCGACAGCTTTAACTTTTCTGTTATTACCTTCAAAAGTAAATGGACGAGTAACAATAGCAACAGTTAAAGCACCAGATTCTTTGGCGATTTTTGCAATAACTGGAGCAGCACCAGTTCCGGTTCCTCCACCCATACCAGCTGCAATAAAGACCATATTTGCCCCATCGACGATTTCTTTAATATCTTCAATAGAAGCTTCAGCAGCTTGTTTACCTACTTCTGGATTACCTCCAGCACCGAGTCCTTTAGTATAATCTCTACCTAAAACATATTTATGTTCTGCTTTTGATGTTGCTAAAGCTTGAGCGTCTGTATTAACAACCCAGAAATCGATATTAGTAATTTTATCTTCAATCATTTGGTTAACTGCATTATTACCGCCGCCACCAACACCGATTACGACAATTTTTGCATATGATTCGAATGCGTCAAAATTAAATTCCTGCATAAAGCCTCCTATAGTTCTTCATCAATATCGTATGAAGCAACTTTCTTTCCAGGTTGAACCTTTGGTTGAACTCTAGAGATTGTTGTTTGGAAAAATTCATCTCTTTCAATATTTGCTAAATGTACATCAGCATATTTAATTAAACCTAAACAGTTTTGGTAAGATTTAAATCTTGCACCAAATGAATCAGGTGTAAAATCAATAATTTGACAAGATAATCTTTCTTCAAGTAATTCTTTAAAGCCGTATAAAGCACTGCCTCCACCAGTAATGACTACTGGTAAGAATCTCTTTTCAGTTGAATTCCAATTATTGATTTGATCTTTAATTGCATCAACTAATGGAGAAACAGCCTCTTTGATATTATTGCCAAAATCTTCTAATGTGAAATCTTTGTAGATTTTTACATTAAATGATGGGTTTTTATCAATGCCATATTTTTCTTTAAGCATCTTAGCTTCTTTGAATGTAATTTGTAATTTGTCTGCTAAATTTTGAGTAATGCGGTCACTTCCGTATTTAAAACAAGTATTCGCGACAATTGTTGTTTGCTGAGAGATTTGAGTTAAGATTGTCATTTCTGAACCAAAATCTAATAAATAATATGAAGAAGGAATTTCTTCGTGATCTTTCATATATAATGCACTAGCATATGGAGAAACAACAAGTTGTAAGACATTTAAGTTTGCAGCTTGAACTGCTGATAAATATCCAGAAATTATAGTATCTTGCATTGCGTAAATTGATGCATGAACGGTAAGTCTTTCACTCTTTTTACCAAGTGGAGAATCACTTTCACTTAAAGAATTATCAAGTAAATATGTATAAGGGATTACATCGACAATCTTAAGTCCATCTTGGAAACGATGTTTACGTAACTGAGAGATGGCATTATTGACATCTAATTGTTGAATGATATTAGATGAATCAATAGTAACTGTTGAAGCAGAATCTCTAGTAATAGCAAGACCAAGTGGAGGTATTGATAAAACAACATCTTTGATTGTAATACCTAATTTTTCATTTGCAGCATTAATTAATCCTTTAATTGTATTAACTAAAACATCATGTTCTGCGACAATTCCTCCATCAAGAGCAGTAACTCCAGTTTCTAAAGCATGAAGTACATATACTACTCCATCTAAGCAGTAACCATAAACTAGTCTAACTGCTTTAGAAGTGATTTCTAATGCAGCATATCTTTTATTTTCTTCATCAAGCATGTATTATCCCCCCCTAGTCATTTTTATTAGAAACTTGCTTATCTCCAGCATAAATTCCGTAATAATAAGTTCCATTTGTCTCTTCAATTATAACTTTAATAGAATAGTAAGAAAAGTTTTCAGTGGTTTTTTTAGTTGATTTTAATAAATCAAAGCCTACTGAAGAAGTAAAAATATCTCTTTTCCATCTAGTATATGATTCTTCGTCTAAAGCATATGCAATAGCTTTAAGAGCACCAGTATTCTTTTTATTTAAGAATGGAAGTTGAACATTAAGTAATTCATCAAAGTCAGGCACTTCAACAAAACAGTTCATATAAGGGATATTTTTATCATCGATAGAAACATCATAATATTTTATTTTACTACGATATTCTTTACTAATTTCGTAATATACATCTCCAAAATAGGAAATTTCAGAATTGCTGATGTCATCATTTAATAATGTAGGGATTACTTCTAATGTTTCTTTTAATGTATCACCGACAATTTCATCGTTATACCAATCTTGTTCACTAGGGACAAGTGGAGTAACTTCTTTAGTCATATAAACTTTATTTTGACTATTTTTTAAATATGGTGCACTTTCATCAATACTAATGGTTAATCCTTTAAAAGTAGCGTTTACTTTAGCGTTACTAATTAATGGATGATTATTTAATTTTTCTTCAATTTCATTAGTATTTAAGACAAATAATGAAGTTGATCTTTTTAAATTAACAATTTCTAAAATTTGATCTGAATTAATATTTTTATTACCAACTAACGAATAAGAAGATACCCTACTAAAAGGTAGTAATACATATAAAGCAATCATGACTAAAAGACCGCAAATAATCGAGACTTTAATAAATAAGCTCTTTCTTTGTTTCTGACGATAAGTAAATAATTTATCTTGGAAAGTTTCGGTCTTTTCTGTCATATTTATTCTTAATTATCCTTTTTTTCGTCTACTTGATGCTTTTCTCTATCTTCAAGTAAGATATTAACAGCAGCATCTTCATCATGAACATGATTAACTTTATTAGTTAAATCAATAACATCTGTATTAGAATTATTTTCTTCTTTGTTAAATAATTCAATAGATTCATTTGCTTCATCTTTCTTATAGTAATAATAGAAAGCAAAATAGTAAA
>DEWM01000104.1:16615-18960 GCA_002363635.1 Caryophanales bacterium UBA3210
TCATATATTCTTGGAAATATTCATTAATTTCTGCTTCACCAATATAAGAAGTAGTTACGCCTTCTTTAGTAACATCTAAAGCAAATGTTGCATAAGCAGTAGCAGCTTTTTCATTAGAAACTTTGATATTTAATGTTGCACCAACAAAATCTTCATTAGTGCCATTTTTTAAGGCAACTAATTTTTCTGCGTCAACATATTTTTCAAGAAGTGCAGGAAGAACGTAAGATACTGTATCTTCTTTACCATCTTTTAATAAAGTAAATGTTGCACCTGATCCTTCTTTATATTCGTATTTAGCAACTTCTCCAGTGATAGTTGTTAAAAGGCTATAATCAGGAGCTTTAGTTGTAAAATATGAATAACCAATAAAGGCACCAAAGAGTAAGAAGATAATGCCAAGCATTAAAGAAGTTGATTTAACTGTTTTAATCTTAGCTTTCGCGTAACCTTTAATTCTCTTATCAGAAGTATAATATTTACATCCAAGTTCGTAATCTGATTTATTAGTAATATCTTTTCTAGCATTTAATAATTCTTTAACTTTAGTATAAACAACAAGTGGTAACATAAAGGCGAAGATGAAGATAAATGGGCTCTTCATAACAAAATATAAACCAATTAATGCTAAAGCAAGAACTAATGTAGATACTGTAACAAAGATAATTATTTTCTTTTTATATGAAGCAAAATTTTCTCTGAAATGACGACCAATTTCTTCATATTCACTTCTATTTGGATCTTTTAGTGCTTTTAACTTAGAAGCATCTACTCCTTCTAAAGAAGTATCTGCGTCAATAACATTTTCTTCAATTAAACCAAAATATTTTTGAATTTCATCAGGAACTTCTATTCCTTTTGAAACTAAGAATTTAACGAAATCTTTTGTATTAACATTGCTAAAAAGGAAATATCCTAATGTGTTACCAAGATCATCTGCCATTACAAAATAATTTTGAGCAACGCCAGTTTTCTTAACATCATTTACATTAAGAACTTTAGTTTTCTTTAAGAATGTATGGATTTCAATGTCTTTACCGTTAACAACAACATATGAACAAGCAGTTCCACCTAAATAAACTAAGGCAAATAATGAAACAAAGATAATTAATACTTCAAGTAATAAATAATAGCTTTGGTCAATGATACTAATTCCATATAGAATCATAGTTGCGATGTGACCTGCCGATGCAAGTCCAAGTAAAACAAAATAAGCAATTTTGTTTTTATCATTACGATAAGTAATTAATTGATTATTTTCTTTTAATTCCTTTAATTTTCTATCTGAAATGAAATAATATACTGCACCTGCAATATTTAAAGCACATAAGATAGATGAGATGATATAAGATACAATAACAGGCATATTTACCTCCCCTTTACTTAATAATTTCTTCTACTTTAAAAGTAACGTTTTTATTCTTTAGATAATTATCTTTTTCTAAAGAACCAATTAAGTGAACTTCTTTTTCTTTTAGTAGTTCTCTATTAACATTGAAATGGATGAAGGAACATTTGTTATTGATAACCCCTTTAACATGTTTTCCTTCTCTTCCTACTAATGACATTTTACTAGTATCGTAAGGTACTTTCAAATATACTTCTTTAAATCCTTCACCAAAAGGTGAAAAAGATTTAATTAATTCATAATTTTCATAATTTAAATCTTCATAACTTACTTCAATACTCTTCTTTTCTTCAGCCTTAATATCTTTATCGAGAGAAAATAAATTAAGTCGACGTTTAAATTCTTCAAAATTTTCTTCGTTTAAGGAGCATCCTCCAGCTTTTGCGTGTCCTCCATAAACAATTAATAAATCCTCTACGCTTTTAAAAGCTTCGGCAACATCAAATCCTTCTAATGATCTAGCGCTTCCTTTTAATATTCCACTATCTGCTTTACATAAAACTACGCTAGGCTTTTTTAAAGTCGAGGTAATTCTAGCCGCCACAAGTCCTACTAATCCTTCAGATAAATCGTCAAGTCTAGTAACGATAACTTTATCATTTTCATATAAAGACAAATCTAAAGTTTCAATAGCATCAGTAGATAAATTCTTTCTAAGAGCGTTTACTGAATTAATAAAGTCTGAGATTTTAATAATTTCTTGAGTATCATCACTCGTAAAGAATTTAATAATTTTATTAGGAGAATTATCTTTTTTAATTCTACCTACCGCATTGATTTTAGGAGCAATATCAAATCCTAAAGTCTTTTCATCATATTCGCCATCATTATTTTTAAGTAAAGCAAATTGACGATAATTATATTTATTTAAAGCCATAATAGTAAGTCTAACAATATCTCTATTTTGTTTTACTAATGGCATTAAATCAGAAATTGT
>DEWM01000040.1 GCA_002363635.1 Caryophanales bacterium UBA3210
AAACTGGGTGAGAAGTCTGTAGTTAACCCATCTTGTTGGAGACATAGTAAAAGAATTTTTACCAGATTTCGTTTTAACCGCATCGAATTCGACACGGTTAAAATTTGAAATATTAATTATCTCCCACAATCCTAAAAACTCTAAAGTAGATCTAAGCTTTAACCAGTTTTTTACAACATCCTTTGGCTCTTTTGGATTTTTTTCTAGCTATATCGGTTAATGAAACATACTCATCGTCATTAACACCTGTTACAGTAATTATTATATCTTTAACTACTATATTTTTCATTTTCTTACTCTCTAAGTTTATTATACGCTCGAGTAGATTTAAAGTCTGCTTTACCTAAAAAAAACTATATGCCATTAAAATAACCTATAGTTTCATACCTGTTATTTGTGGAGCACTCTTAAAGATAACGAGCATACAGTTTCAACATGTGATGTCTAGTGTTGATTACAAGTTGATATCTATGATGTTTCTTATCAATTACTAGTAAAAAAACAACTATTCACTTAAACAATAGCATTGATTCAATCAAATTAAATAATAGATAAATAATTTTAATCAATATTATTTTTAATACCATTAAAAAAATCATTTATTGCATTTTTATGGTCAATTGCTGCTATTTCTGGCAAATTATCTTTTGAAAAAAACTTCAATTCTAACGATTCATGGTCTTTGTGAATATCACCAGATAATATATGTGCTTTAAATACAGCACAAATTACATGAGCTTTATCACCACTTGGCCATTTCAAATCTTTATTGTGATATAGACCAACTAAATAATCTAATTTAATATCTAATCCTGTTTCTTCTTTAACTTCTCTTATAGCACCTTCCTGGTAAGTTTCATCCATCTCCATAATGCCACCAGGAAGTCCCCATTTGCCATTATCACTTCTTCTTTGCAATAATATCATTCCATCTTTTTCTATTATTGCACCAGAGGCATTCATAATTATTTTATTATGTCCTACCATACTTCTTATATATTTAACATAATCATTATTATAATTTGCATTAACTTTTAATATATCACGAATATCTACTGATAAATAATTTGCTAATTTATATAATGTTTCAGTTGTAACATCATTAACACCTGTTTCTATCTTAGCGATAGTAGATACATCCTTATATCCCATAAGAGAAGCTAATTCTTTTTGAGATAAGCCTTTTTCTTTTCTAATAGTCTTAATTCTTATTCCTATTTCTTTTTTATCCATACTACTTATTTTCCTTCAAAATATCTAGTAATTTTGAATCTATTTCTTTTTCAATTAGATTTTGTCTTTCCAAATCATATTTTTCATATTCTTTTAAAGCTTTTTGTTCAGCAAGTTTATGACTTATTTTTCCAGGGCCTTCTAAAATATCAGCTCTTTCAAATTTTAAGAATTCATCTAAAGCTTCTTTCCAATCCGACATATGCATTACTATATTTGATTTAGCCATTCTTTCAGCATGATCTAAATACATATTTACAATTTGATTTAAAGAATCTAATTCTTCTTTTGATAAATAATTTTTAGCAATTGTAACATCTACTTTTTGAACTCTAGTTCCACTCCAAGATGTTAAACCCATATTATCTTTTGTTGAATCAGCTCTATGGTATATTAATTCAGCAGCAGTTTCACCTGAAATTGCATAATGTAATTTATTTTGAACTGTTTTAAAAAATAATATAGTTTCTTCATCATTTTGATTGTAATCAATACTAGTTGAATATATTTCTAGGATCTTTTGATAAAATCTTTTTTCTGAAGCACGGATTGCTTTAATCCTAGATAATAATTCATCAAAATAATCATGACCAAATTTAGAAGGATCTTCTAATCTCTTGTCGTCTAGCACAAAACCTTTTTTCATATATTCTTCAATAATGTCATTAGCCCATTTTCTAAATGATGTTGCAACACTAGATTTTACTCTATATCCAATTGCAATAATCATTTTCAAATTATAATAGGCTACCTCTCTTTTGACTTGTCTTTTGCCTTCAGTTTGAACTTGCAACTTTTTGTTGCATGTTCGATTTATATCTAATTCTCCTTCTTCATATATATGTTTAATGTGTTTTTCAATATTTTGTCTTGAAGTTTGATATAAATTTACTAACGCATCCTTATTCATCCATATATCATCTTCATTTAATAGTACTTCAACATTACTACTTCCATCAGGTAAATTATAGATAAGAATTTCTGACTTTTTATTCATAAATAGATACTCCTTAATTTAATATTACTATAATATAAATATGATTTTAAATCAATGTATCGAATAATAAAAAACATTCCAATAGAATTTAAATATTCTAAAAGGATGTTTTGTTATGTTACGTTTTTTTATAATTATTTTATTATTATTAAGTAATAATAAGCGTTACTTCATATCCTTAGAAAATGTTCGGTCATTTGACAAAGATAACGAGCATACAGTCTCAAATATTATCTTTCCATCTTATATCATTTTTATTATTTCTTGATTACTATATTTTTTAAAATCATCCATATTGTACTTTCTTTTAAAACTATTCAAAAATATCATCAATAGAAATTAATATATAATCGCCACATGTAATTTTAAATCCTGATTTTGAAACAAATCCATAATTTATAGGATTCAAATTAGTATTTTTAATTTGTTCTATTTCTTCTTTAACAATGTGATTATCTATTTTTGAATTAGTAAATTTAACATCATACACAATATAACCGTCTTTTGTTTTTGTAACAAGATCAAATTGACCATTTTTCTTTTCTATTGGATTATCATACCAAAATGTACCTATATCTTCTATAATAGGATTTATCTTTCCGGCCTTATTCATTCTAATCAAATACTCTTTAGCTATTTTTTCAAATGTTTTTGGAACTACAACATTTAAAAAATCATCATTTATATATTTATCATAAAACATTTCATTGCTTAATATATTCTTAATAGATAAGTTATGATAAATATATCTATAATAAAAATATACCGCACTATCAGTTAAAACATATCCTGATTTTTTTCTATTAGTTTTATCATTAATAGGGCAAACATACGAAATCAAATCCATTTTTTCTAAGATTTCTAAAGTGTCATATAAAGAACTGCTAGTATTAATTCCTGATTTAGATAAAATATCAGAATAATGAAAAGCTCCCATAGCTATACTCGAAAATACTGTATAGGCATTATTGATTTTTGTTAATTCCTCTTTGATGTTAGTAGTTATTTCTGAAAGCAAGTGAGAAAACTGTCCACTTAATAATAGAATTATATTTTCTTTAACTGACATTTTTGGATTTACTTGTTTATTATAAAAAGGAACTCCACCAAATGCAGCATAAAGTTTTACTTTATCTTCGTTAGAAAAATCTTTATAGAATTTTTGGGAATCATAATAATCCATCTCTTTCAATAGAAGTGATAAATTAAATCTCCTATATAGAGGGTTCTTTTCACTTTGAATATCTTCCATTACTGATATACTACTTCCTAATAGAAAGAATTTGATTTTTGATTTGTTTTGATAATTATCAATTACTCTTTGTAATTTAGAATCTATTCCATCTACTATTTTTCTAATATAAGGATATTCATCAATCGCAAAACAAAAATCATTTTCTATTCCATACTCAAATAAAAACTCAATTGCATCTATAAATGTATCAAAGGCAATATTTTTAATACCAAGAGTTTCTTTTATTACTGATACCAGATCATTAATATTACTTTTTTCATTTTCTTGATTGCATTGATATATTATAAATTTCTTGTTTGAATTCATAAAACAATGCTTTAATAATTCCGTTTTTCCAAGTCTACGTCTTCCATATATAATGCCTGAAG
>DEWM01000049.1 GCA_002363635.1 Caryophanales bacterium UBA3210
CGTGTTAAAGTTACATCTACTCTATCATCACTAATTAAGTGATGACCTTTTTTTAATAATTCAAGTGCAGTTTCGGATTTACCGATACCTGATTCACCCATTAAGACAACACCCATTGAAAAAACTTCTACCAAAGTACCATGAATTGAAGTACTTGGAGATAATTTTTCATCGAGGTAAGTTACAGAATCTGTTAATAAATCAGAAGTAACTTTGTTTGTAGTGAATAATGGAAAATTCTTTTCTTTTGCAATTTTTAAAATAGTAGGATTGATTTCATTGTTATGAGCAATAATCATACCTGGACATTCAGGTGTCATTAAGTAATTCATAGATGTAGTAATCTGTTCATCACTTAAAGTTTTAAGATAACGACATTCCTTATTTCCTAAAAGAAGGAGTCTAGAAGAAATTTTGTAATCAAAGAAACCAGTTAATTCAATACCTGGTCGGTTAATGATTTTTGAATTAATCTGTCTTTTCATTGCTTCTTTATCACCGTTTGCCCATATTAAGCCGAAGTGATTTGCATACTCAAAGATTGATATTGTTTTTTCCATTTCTAGTCCCTCTTATTTAAGAATAATGATAACACAGAATATTAATTCTGTATATCAGTAATGTTTTTCATTCTTTCTCTATCTCTAGTAATAATCTTCTTTAAATATTTTCCTGTGTAAGATGCTTCACATTTCATGATTTCTTCAGGAGTACCTGTAGCGACAATTGTGCCTCCTCCATCCCCTCCTTCAGGACCTAAATCAATAATGTAATCTGCACATTTAATGACGTCTAAGTTATGTTCAATAACTACAACAGAATTACCTGCCGCGACAATTTGTTCAAGTACTCCAAGTAATTTTTTAATATCATCGACATGTAAACCAGTTGTAGGTTCATCTAAGATATATAAAGTATTGCCTGTACCTTTTCTTGAAAGCTCATATGCAAGTTTTACACGTTGAGATTCTCCGCCAGATAAAGTAGTAGATGATTGACCAAGTTCAATATAACCAAGTCCAACATCTAATAATGTCTTAATTTTATTGTAGATTGATGGAATATTTTTAAAGAATTCTGCAGCATCTTCTACCGTCATCTTTAGAACATCATAAATAGACTTTCCTTTATATGTGCATTGTAAAGTTTCTTCATTATAACGTTTTCCACCGCATTCATCACATGTGACAAAAATATCAGGTAAGAAGTTCATAGAAATTCTAGTTACCCCATCACCTTGACACTTTTCGCATCTTCCGCCTTTGACGTTAAATGAGAAACGCCCTTTTTCGTATCCTCTTGCTTTAGCTTCAATAGTGTTTGCAAATAATGCACGAATATCATCAAATACCCCAATGTATGTAGCAGGGTTGGATCTTGGTGTTTTACCAATTGGTTCTTGAGAGACATTGATGACTTTATCAATGTTACTAATGCCAAAAACCCCATCACTTTTTCCTACAACTTCTTTTGTGTTATATAAAGTATTTCTAACTGTCTTATATAAAATTTCTGTAATTAATGAAGATTTACCTGAGCCAGAAACACCAGTAACACAAGTGAAATTACCTAAAGGTATATCAACAGTAATATTCTTTAAGTTATTTTCTCTTGCGCCACGAATTGTAATCTTTTTGCCATTTCCTTTACTTCTAAAAGTAGGAACAGGAATAAACTTTTTGCCAGATAAATATTCACCAGTTAAAGAATTAGGATTATTCATAACTTCTTGAGGTGTACCTTTTGCAGTAACATATCCCCCATGAATTCCTGCGCCTGGACCAATATCTACTAAATAATCTGCTGCAATCATGGTATCTTCATCGTGTTCTACAACAATAAGAGTGTTGCCTAAATCTCTCATTTGTTTAAGAGTTGCAATTAATTTATCGTTATCTCTTTGATGTAGACCAATTGATGGTTCATCTAAAACATAGAGAACACCTGATAACTTAGAACCAATTTGAGTTGCAAGTCTAATACGTTGAGCTTCTCCTCCAGATAGAGTCATTGCATATCTAGAAAGAGTTAAATAATCTAGACCAACGTTAATTAAGAAAGAAACTCTATTCTTAATTTCTTGGAGAACTAAATCTGCGATGTTATGTTGATATTCGCTTAGTTCTAAATCGCTTAAAAATTTATATAAATCTTTAAGTGGTAAATTACACATTTCAAAAATATTAAGTCCGCCAACTTTAACAGATAGTACTGCTTCAGATAGTCTAGCGCCTTTACACTTATTACAAATTGAATCAACCATAAATGATTCATAATATGGTCTCATAAATTCAGAAGTAGTAGTTGCATACATTCTATCTACTCTATTTTTTACACCTTCAAAACCATGACGAGTTACTGTATTTCCGTTTACGGTTGTAATCTTCATAGTTAAATTATCTGGTGCACCGAACATAATAATCTTTTTATGTTCTTCAGATAATTTACGATAAGGAATGTCCATAGGAATACCGTAATAGTCGCAAACATATTTAAATTCTTTCCAATCAATATTTGGAGAATCAATAATGTTCTTATAATAAATTACTGCGCCTTGCTTGATTGATAAATTATCATTTTCTACAAGTAAATCAGTTGAAGCTTCTCTTTTAATACCTAAGCCGTGACATTCTGGACATGCGCCTAAAGGTGCATTAAAAGAAAATAATCTAGGTTCAAGTGGAGGTACTGAGAAGCCACAATATGGACAAGCTTGATGTTCTGAGAAGAGCTTTTCTTCTTCTCCATTTAAAATAATGCAATAACCATCGGCGACATCAAGCGCATTTTCAATTGATTCATATAATCTAGATTGAGAATCTTCTTTTAAAACTAATCTATCGACAACTACATCAATAAAATGTTTAGCATTTTTATCTAAAGCAGGAACTTCAGAGATTCTCATGATATCTTTTCTATCAAGTCTTATTCTTTCGTATCCGAGTCTTTGATATTTTTCTAAGTTATCCTTTTGAGAACCTTTTTCGTTATAAACTACTGGGGCTAAAATATATAATCTAGAACCCATAGGCATCTTCATGACGATATCTACCATTTGCTTAGGAGTAAATTTAACAATAGGTTCTTTATGAGTAGGACAATATGGCACCCCAATTCGAGCGTATAACAATCTAAAATAATCATAGATTTCAGTTACTGTGCCAACTGTAGATCTAGGGTTATGTGAAGTAGTTTTTTGGTCAATAGCAATTGCAGGAGATAAACCTTCAATTGAATCGACATTAGGTTTTTGTACGCTACCTAAAAATTGTCTAGCATATGAAGATAATGATTCGACATACCTTCTTTGACCTTCATTATAAATTGTATCAAACGCTAAAGTAGATTTACCTGAGCCAGATACACCTGTAAATACAATTAATTTTTCTTTTGGTAAAGCAATATCAAAATCTTTTAAATTATTTTCTCTTGCTCCTTTGATGACGATTTCTTTATTTTGCATAAGAAGTCCTCCTTAAAGTTTTATAGTAACATTAATTTAACTAACTTTTAACATCTCAATTAAAAATGAATTAAATTATTTACAATATCCATATTTTATTGACAAATATAAGAATGTAAAAGGCTAGGATCTACATCATCCTAGCCCGTTACCAAAAAGTCCGATACGAGACTTTGTTTTATCAGAGGAACGTTTTCAAAAGGAATTGCTAAACCTTTTTACACCTTCATCGTAACATCATATATAGGCCGTTTCAATTAACCAAATGTAACAAAATGCCTATTTTTAGGAAAATGAAACAATTGAAAAGCTAGGTACCGGGGAAAATACCTAGCTTTTCTTTTTAGAATAAAAGTCATTTTAGGGGAGACTTTTCTAAAATTGGATTGAGGATTATAAGATGAAAAAACAATTATGGGATTGATTTAATATTATCATTGACAATATATGAATGCAATGTTTCATTTGTAACATTTTTAACATATCAAAACATTTCGTCGATATTTGTACCCATTTTAACGGTTTTTTACTAAAAAAATTTATATATGTTAATTTACCCTATTAAAAAGGCTCATAAAATTGATAAAAACTATAATTTTATGCACATAACGCACGTTTTAATGCTTCTAATTCTTGTTCACTATCAGGGTTTAATGCACCTTTGATATGAACT
>DEWM01000103.1 GCA_002363635.1 Caryophanales bacterium UBA3210
GCAGGAATCCATAAAAAGGATGCGAAAAATCCTCCTATTAACGAGAATATAGTAAATCTAATGACTTTAAATAATTTAATTTTTTTGTCTTCTTTAGTTCCTATTAATAACTTAAAGAAATAGAAAACTACAAAGACACAAATCATCGCACCAATATACCAGGAAGTAGCTAAGGCGTAGGCTAAAGAAATAGGATATAACCATAAAGCTTTATTCTCTTTATATAATAAATTAAGCCCTAATATAACTAATGGTAAAATCATTACTCCGTCTAACCACATATAATTAGACATATACATGAAAGAATAATTCATGAGTCCATAAGAAATCGCAAAGGCTAATTGTCCAAATGTAGCCTTCTTCTCTTTAATCATGAATAATAAATACATATTTAAAGAACCAAAGGCCATTTTTAATAAACAAGTATAGAAAATAAAAACAGGAATGTCTTGTTCACTAATTAAAGGTAAAAAATAATTAAAAGGAGATGCTAAATAAAAAGTATAGATAGATAAAAAATCTCCTCCAAAGACTTTTCCCATAGTATAAGATAAAGTCTCTCCTTCACTATAAATGTGACGAAGATATCTAAGATAAGCAATATATTCACTTTGAGCGTCTACCATTAAAAAGGTATGACCTATCTTATCAAAAGGATAAAAATTATTAGTAACATGAACAAGTAAGGCTAAAACAAAAGTAATAGAAAACGCCAAAAAAGGAAATAAGATCATCTTACTTATTTCATAAGCTTTATTAGTTTTTTCTTTTAATACTACGTCCATTGCTCACCTATTTAAAAATAAAGATTTTACGAAGAATATAATTAACGACAAGTCCAACAACTGTCGCAAACATTTTTGTAATAATATATCCCCAAGTTAAATTATTAAAAATTATTGTTTCCCATCCTAAAGCTTCTACAAATAAAAGATCATTTACTAAATAAATAAATAATAATTGAAAACCTAATACTAACAAACTGATAACTACAAAAACTAAAAAATCTTTTAAAGATTTACCAGAATTCTCATTCTTTTTATTCTTATAAACTATGAATAAATTTAAAAAATAATTAATTACTAGAGAAATAGAAAAGCCAATTGTTGTACCAACAATTTGAGCAGTTTCTCTTTTCCATCCCAAAGGTAAAGCAGTAATTAAAAAAGCAATTACCCATTCAATTAAAGTTGCTAAACCTCCAACAATTAAAAAACGAATAATTTCTAGAATTAATTCTTTTTTACTCGAAGAAGTATCTTTTTCATTACTTAATGCATTTGTTTCTGTAAGATTATCTTGTTCCATATATCCCTCATAAAACTTGACTGTTACAATTATAGTAAAAGTTATACTTTTAAACAAGATAATAAAAGAAAAGTAGGTTACCCTACTTAACTAAATATGCATAAATTATTTTTAATGTATTTTCAATACCTTTAATATGAGTTCTTTCCATACCGTGAGAAGCACTGACCCCAGTACCAATTAATGCACCTTTAAAGTCAACACCTGCTCTAGAAGCCGCTCCGATATCAGAACCGTAGAAAGGGAAAATATCAACTGTGTAATTAAGGTTATTATCTTTAGCCATATTAATTAAACGAGTTGTAAGTTCGTAATCGTAAGGTCCTCCACTGTCTTTAGCGCAAATACTTACCGCTTCTTCATTACCTGCTAAATCAAGGCCAACACATCCCATATCTAAAGTAACAAATTCTGAAATGTTCTTATCAACCATAGAAGCACCATGTCCTACTTCTTCATAAACGACAAAATAAATCTTTGTATTGTATTTAAACTTTAATTTATTTTCTGAAGTATATTTAAGTAACATAAGTAAAACTACTGCAGAAGCTTTATCATCAATAAATCTTGTTTTTAGGAAGCCTGAAGGAGTGACTTCAAATTTAGGATCATAACAAACAATATCACCATTTTGAATACCAAGTTTAGCTACATCATCTTTAGTATGGACAAGTTCATCTAAACGTACTTCTAAGTTATCAATATCTCTACTCTTAGTATTTGCATCTGGATAGACGTGAGTTGCCGCGCTTGTTGATAAAATAGTTCCTGTATAAGTCTTGCCATCACGTGTATAAACTTTGCAGTATTCTCCGTCAAGAGTAGGAGTAATTGGGCCACCTAGTTTAGTTAATGCAAGATGACCATCCCCTTTAATAGATCTAACCATTAAGCCAAGAGTATCGCAGTGAGCACTTGTTGCAACTGTTTTTGTTTCATCTTCACCTTTAATAGTTACTTCTAATGCACCATTATTCATAATGCGTGATTCATATCCGAATGAATCGACATATTTTTTTACAAGTTCAATAACATTTTGAGTGTATCCTGTAGGTGAATCACATGTAAAAATGTCTTGAGCAACCTTTTTAAAATAATCTAAATCAAAATTAATCATACATTTCCTCCTAAAATTAATTACTAATGCCTTTATTTATTTAAGCATTATTTTTATTAATCATTCCAAATCTAAATCTCTTTTTCTTACTTGCCTCAAAATAGATTTTTGCATTTTCTTCATCATTTAATTCTTCTTCATAAATTAAACCAATGATGTATTCAAATTCTCCATCCCATGCATCAAAGATATAACCATCTTCAATAGCTTTCTTATAATAATCAATCGCTTCTTTATCAAGTGGTAAAACTAAAAATCTAATATCTAGATATTCAGTTACTTCCGTCTTACCATTAAGTAAAGAGTTAGAAGTTTTAGAATAAGATACTTCTTCTCCAATAGGTAATTTTTCATTAATGTTTCCCATAATTAAATTACCATCTTTTAATTCAAAATATTTAAATGCTTTTAATGGATGGTCAAGATTAGATAAATCAACTTTTCCATTTTCCATCATCGTATATGCAATATTTGTACGTTTCATTCCCGCACAATCAGAAACACCTTTAATTCTTAATAAATATTTCATTTATAAAGATCACCTCTTTCTAAAGCATTATAACACGCACATAACATTAATTAATATATTAATTAGTTTTTGTTTTCTCTACGAATAATAAAAAAACTTAGCAATTGCTAAGTTAATTTAATTTATTGTCATTAGATTCATTATTTTTGCTAGATTCTAATTTCTTTACGAATTTAATTAATTCATAGAAGATAATTGAACCAAGTCCATTACCAAGGAACATTAAGACGAAATAACCTAATGCTTTCCATGAGAAATATTTAGCGTACATAAAGTAAGTAACGTTTGCAACTACGTGTTCAAATCCTGCAAGAATAAATAATGCAATAGGCATAAAGGCAAATAATACTTTACCAAGTGGATAAGAAGCTACTTTATGACCTTCAACTGCTAAATTAATCATTGCACCACACATAAGTGACATAATAAAGATTGAATACCAAGTAGAATCGATTTTAGCTTCAACTAAAGGAGTTGCTACGTTCATTAATGCATCACCTTGTCCTGTTAAGCTAATTAAGAAAGATAAGACAACACTACCAACTACATTACCTGCAAAGCAAATTAATAAATCAATTAAATAATTAGGTTTATTATTAAATAAATAACCAACTTTGCCTGTATATAACCAGAATCCAAAGTGGATAATTGTAAATAGGCCAATACCAAACATGAATGAACCTACTACTTTTAATAAATCCGCATTTCCACCTTTACCTAAGCTTAAGCACATTAAATAGCATGTCGCGCCAAAAGTAATACAGAAGCCTGAAAGTACACCGGATAAAAAAATTGAGATATATTTTTTCATAACTCTCTCCTCACAAACGTTTTAATTGTATTACTTTGCCTTAAAATAGGCAATTATATTTTATATTTAATATAAAATAAAAAGTAAGATTAATATCTATAACCTTACTTTACATTTTTAAGTACATTATATTCTCTTAAATACAAACCACTTTTAATCGGATCTTTAGCAAAATATGATTTATATTCTGAAAACATTTTTAATGCTTTATCAAAATTCATCCATTCACATTCTAAGTGAATAAATTGTTCTTTCTTTTCATTAACAACACTTCTACCTGTAGATCTTGCAATAAAATATTTACCAATCCATTCAGTAGTTCCATAAAATTCATGAATTTCAATAAATGGAGTTACTACCTCAATTGCTTCTCCAGTATAAGCACTTACTTCTCTAGTAACGCACTGCTCTTCAGTTTCGTTATCTTCCATAAGTCCACCTGGAATCATATATTGATCAAATTTTAAATCACGTGCAAGCAAAATATTACCGTTATTAACAATAACAGCACGACAAGCTTTTAAAGTTTCATTAACTTTCCCCTTATAATTTGCCCCTCTAATTTCAATAATTTTCATAATTTTGCCATCAATATTGACCATTATAGCACATTTTTAAAATGTAAACAATTTCAAGTTACATTTGTATCATTAATCATATATTTGTTCTATTTTCACCTATTTTTAATCAAAAAAAGGAACTATAAAAATACAGTTCCTCTAATTATTAAATCTTTTTTCTCTTTAAATAATCAAACAAAGCAATTTCACGCTGAGTATCTAAAGTTAACATTTCATCGCCAACTTTAGTCTTTGATGAACAGTGTAAAATATTTCTCATAACATCAGTTTTTAAATTAAATTCTTTAGGTAATGTTTTTCTTAATTCTTCAACTGTATTTCTACAAATTACTAAAGCATTTTCACCTTCATAGATCATGCCGAAAGCTTTGTCTGAAGTTAAGTAATCTACTAATTCTTGGAAATAAGGTTTACCTGACTTTTCTGTATAGTGTAAACGTGCAACTTCTTCATCATAATTGATGTATGCAAAGTCAACCATTTTTACACCTTTGCTTTCTAAAACTTCAATGACTCTTTTAATCATTTTTGAATCTGTAAAACCAGGTTTTACCATAACATAACATTTTTCTACCATATAATTATCCTCTTGTTAGTTCCTCTCGTCTTTTATGTTGAAATTATTTGTTCAAAATGTAAGATTAT
>DEWM01000035.1 GCA_002363635.1 Caryophanales bacterium UBA3210
GCAAAAGCAGGAAAGTTAACTCCATATAAAGTCGGAATATCACAAATAGTAGTTAATGTATAAGTTAAGTTAGTATTATCAGAAAAGCCCATAAACCATTTAAAAGGTGCTTTTTTAATTTTTTTAAAATTAACATAAGGAAGAATTTCACACATAATTTCTCCTCCACCTACTGAGATAATAGTAGATGAATCAGATTCTAAATATGCTTTATTAAATTCTTGCGCACACTTTCTAGCAGTATTACTTCTTAATTTATTTTTTGAAAGGCGAATATTTTCTCCTCTTTCTAAAATAAAACCATCTTCTTCAATGTTTTTTATAGCGACATCTAAACGAGTTAAATATGGCTCAGTAGTACAGCCAAATGATGGAGCGATTAAAGAGATTTTATCTCCCTTTTTTAAATATCTAATATCTTTCATTTTTTCTCCTTTTTTTATTCACCTAATCTACATAAATATAAGGATCATTTTTTATTCTTTTTTGGTAAATTTTTGATAACTTTACAACTATCTCATCTTTAGAAAAAATAGTTTCATCATGACTCATTATAACAAATTGAGCATCCATAGAATTAATTAAATCTATTGTTTCTTTAAGAGTATTTTGGTTATAAGAAGGTCTACCTTTATTCATCCCAGAATATAAGGCATCACCTACAAATAAATATTCATTAACTTTTAATCCTAAAGAGCCTTTAGAATGAGAAGACGGAATTAAAACAATTTTAACATGAGAAGATAAATCAGTATCTTTATCTATTACAATGCCTTTTTTACTTTTATCATATGAATATTTAGATAGATAAATTAATCCATTTTCTAATCTATTTATATTTCCCATATGATCTTCATGGAAATGAGAAATTATATAAATAGGATTATCTAAAGAGTTAACTAAAGCATATGATTCATCACTACTCCCAATATCAAAAACAAAGGTTTTATTATCGACAGATATCACATAAACATCCGCGGATAAAGGGCCTTCACTCATAGGTAAAAATTGAATGTATTCATTAATCTTTTTCATACCCAAATTATAGCAATAATATACCCTCATTTAAACACTCATTTTATATAAATATAAGCATAAAAATATCTAACCTATGGCCATAATTATAAATTAACGAATGTAACTTTATGTTACAAGCCAATTAAATTATAACATTTTTTATGTTGAAAATTGTGATAGGAAACCAAAATTTAATCTCAATAATTTAATGATAATTTTTAACGTTTTCAAACTTTTTTTCTTTATAGTTCGATAAGTTGAGTTAGCAATTGCTAATCTTTTATCGATACAACTTTAGCGGATTGACTTAGCCCTTTAATTTGATAAAATTAAACACGCAAAGGAGATTTTATATGGATAACGAAGTTAGAGTTATTGAAATTAAGAAAAGCGTCTTTGCCGCAAACGAAAAAGAAGCAGACGAATTAAGAGACGCTAACAAGAAAAAAGGTACATTCCTTTTAAACTTAATGGCTTCACCAGGTGCAGGTAAAACTACTACACTTACCCAAGTCATTAACAAGCTCAAAAATGAGTTAAAGATTGCAGTTATGGAAGCAGATATTGATTCCGATGTAGATGCAATCAAGATTAAAGAAAAAACTGGTGTTGAATCAATTCAGTTACACACAGGTGGTATGTGCCATCTCGACGCTGAAATGACAAAACAAGGTTTAGCAGGTTTAGAAGGTAAAGATATCGACTTAGTAATTCTTGAAAACGTCGGTAACTTAGTATGTCCAGCAGAATTCGATACTGGTGCATCAAAGAACATCATGATTTTATCAGTACCAGAAGGTCACGACAAACCATTAAAGTACCCACTTATGTTCTCTATCTGTGACTTAGTTATCATTAATAAAATCGATGTACTTCCATACTTTGATTTCGACCTCAAGTTATGTGAAGAATACGTCAAGATGAGAAATCCTAACGCAACAATCATTCCAATCAGTGCTAAAACTGGAGAGGGCGTTGACAAAGTATGTGAATGGTTAAGAAATCAAGTCAAATTATGGAAAGGAAGTAAATAAATATGGAACAACATAAATCAAATCCAGCTACAATTTCTCCATATCAAGGAGAAGAAGCAAAAACAGCTTTTGACAAGAAAATTTTAAAATTAGGTCGTAAGATTACAGACGTTGCAAAACACATCATTTTCGGTATAACAACAGATGATCCAGAATACTGGGGTCTTAAAACAATGTTAGTAGAAGATGAAGTTGATGTCTTATTACGAATGAAATTAAGAAAGTTCTACAAATTTGAAGAACTTTACAAGATGAACAAAAAACAATTCTCTGCAGCAAGATTACAAGAAATCCTCGACTCATGTTCAAACAAAGGTATTCTTGAATATGACTACGGAGATAACTACAACGATGATGGACCAATTCCAAATGCTCCTAAAATTAAACAATGGAGAATTTCTTACTACGTCCCAGGTTCAGGTGAATTATTTAACGCAACTGAAGCAAACATTAAAGCACACCCTCCAGTATCTTCATTCTTCGAAAGAATGACATTCATTCCACTTGCAGGTATTACAGAAAACGTTGCTCCTGGCGGAATGGGTATTGGTATGCACGTCATTCCAGTTGAAAAAGCAATTGAACTTGAACCAGAAGCAATCAAACTTGAAAAGATTTCATATTGGTTAAAGAAATATGATGGACACATTGCAGCAGGTATCTGTTCATGCCGTGCTTCAAGAAAAATGATCGGTGATGGTTGTGAAGACGATGTCAACGATTGGTGTATCCAACTTGGTGATATGGCAGACTATGCAGTAGAATGCAAAAAAGCACATTTCATCACTAAAGAAGAAGCATTAAAGATTTTAGAAAAAGCAGAAAAGAACGGCTACGTTCACCAAATTACAAACATTGATGGTCAAACAAAGATTTTCGATATTTGTAACTGCCAAGTTAAAGTATGTAACGCTTTAAGAACTGCTCTTCTCTTCAACACACCAAACCTTTCTCACTCAGCATACACAGCTAAAGTTAAACCAGAAAACTGTGTCGCTTGTGGTTTATGTGTAGAATCATGTCCAGCAGGCGCTGTCAAATTAGGTCAGAAACTCTGCCACAAAGACGGTAAGCCATTTGAATATCCAAAGTCACCTTTACCAGATAACATTAAATGGGGTAAATACGCTTGGGATGAAAACTATAGAGATACAATGAGAATGTCCGATACTTGGGCAACTGGTACAGCTCCATGTAAAGCAGCATGTCCAGCACACGTTCCAGTACAGGGCTACTTAAGAAAAGCTCACGAAGGCAACTTCAGAGAAGCTATTGAATTAATTAAGACACAGAACCCATTCCCAGCAGTTTGTGGTCGTATCTGTAACAAGAGATGTGAAGAAGCATGTACTAGAGGTACTGTTGATGAAGCAGTCTCAATCGATGCAGTAAAGAAATTCATTGCTGAATGGGATATGAAGCAAAAGAATAGATTCGTACCTGAAAAGATCATTCACAAAGTCGAAGGCGAATTCGATGAAAAGATTGCAATTATCGGTGCAGGTCCAGCAGGTTTAACAGCTGCATACTTCTTAGGTGTAGCAGGTTACCACCCAGTAGTATTCGAAAAGAATAAGAAAGCCGGCGGTATGATGACATATGGTATCCCTTCATACAAACTTGAAAAAGATGTCATCGAATCAGAAATTGAAATCATTAAGAAACTCGGTGTTACAATCAAGACTGGCGTTGAAGTCGGTAAAGATATCACTATCGATGAATTAAAAGCACAAGGTTTCAAGACATTCTACATTGCTATTGGTTGCCAAGGCGGTAGAAGACCAGGTGTTGCTAACGATACAGCAGAAGGTACAACAATCGCTGTTGATTACTTAAGAGCAGCATCAGAAAACCATGACCAAAAAGAAGTTGCAGACGTAGTAGTCGTCGGTGGCGGTAACGTTGCTGTTGACTGTGCAAGAACTGCAAAGAGATTTGGCGCTAAGACAGTCGGTATGTACTGCTTAGAAGACAGAGCTACAATGCCAGCTTCAAAAGAAGAACAGAAAGAAACACTTGAAGAAGATATTTCAATCAACAACCAGTGGGGACCAAAAGAAGTTCTCGTTGATGAAAATGGTAAAGTATCAGGTATTGTCTTCAAGAAATGTATTAGAACAATTGATCCAGAAACAAAGAGATTTGCTCCTGTTTATGACGAAAACGAAACAATCACAGTTAAAGCACAAAAGATTATCTTCGCTATTGGTCAAACAATCGAATGGGGCGATATGCTCAAGAACACAGGTGTCACATTCTGGCATGGTAACTACCCAGTTGCAGATAAGTTAACATATCAAACAGCTGATCCAGATATCTTCGTTGGTGGAGACGTCTTCACAGGACCTAAGTTTGTTATCGATGCTATCGCAGCAGGCCACAAAGTTGCTGAATCATTAATTAGACACGCACGTGAAGGTTCTAACCCAACTGTCGGTTTACACAGATGGAACTTCACTCCATTAAATAAAGAAGACATCATGTTACCAGAATATGATAAGTCACCAAGACAAGAAGCAGGTGTTGATACTTCAATTGATATGAAGCATTCATTCAGAGATGCACACTTAACATTAACAGAAGAACAAGTTAAGACTGAAACTTCAAGATGTTTATCATGTGGTGCTTCAGTTGTTGATCCTAACAAGTGTATTGGTTGCGGTATCTGTACAACAAGATGTAAATTTGATGCAATCCACTTAGTAAGAGACCACCCAGAAAACTCAACAATGCTCAGAGCAGAAGATAAGATTGGCAACTTACTCAAGTATGCAGTTAAGAGACAATTCAAGATCTTAGCACACTCAGGTTCAGCAGAAGCTAAGATGATGAGACAAAAACGTAAAGAATACAATAAAGCAACTAAGGATTTCCGTAAGACACATCCATACACAGGTAATGCTATCCCAACAGATACAAATCCTTATAAATACAATATGCCTGTAGACAACAAAGAGGCTAAATAATGCACGAACTTGGAGTTGTATTCTACGCTATTGATGCCATCGAAAAAGTTGCAAAAGAAAACAACGCAAAAAAAGTTATCTCAGCAACATTAGAACTCGGTGAAGTTTCCACAGTAGTTCATGAATATTTCTTAGATTTATGGAACTGGGAAGTTAAAAAACATAACATTATGAAAGATTGCAAGCTTGAAATTGTCACATTAAAAGCTGTAACTTTCTGTGAAGATTGTGAAAAAACATACTCTACTGTAGAATTCGGTAGAATTTGCCCATACTGTAAGTCAAAAAGAACTTACTTATTGACAGGCAAAGAAATCAACATAAGAAACATTAAAGTTGTTTAATTATGAAGGCAGATGCAAATCTGCCTTTTTCTTATGCTATAATTATTCTCAAAGAAGGGAGAGATTATGAAGCCTAATTTAATAATCTTATTTATATATATTGGACTAACATTCATTATGTCGCTTATCTCATTATCTTTATTTATTAAAGATAAAAATCTTGCAAAAAGTGGGGCGCTAAGAATTAAAGAAAAAACATTACTAGGAACTACAGTTTTCTTTGGTTCCCTTGGAGCATTATGTGGAAGAAAACTAGCCCATCACAAAACAGATAAAATCTATTTCTCTATCGTCATTTATTTTTCTTTACTTATTCAAGTAGGAGTTTTAGCCTTACTTGTCTACTTATGTTTCTAGGAGGTTTATATGTCAAAACAAAAAACATCTTTAGAAAGATCGCATTCAAAAAAATCAAATACCTTATTAACATTACTTTGTTTATTCTCTGCATTATGTTTTGGATTAATCTTTGTCTTCTTAGGCTTAGGCTTTTCAAATAAAATTGCGTTAGTTGCATGTGGCACTCCAATATTTTGGATAGGAACAGGTGCATCAGCTCTTTTAGGAGTCTTGTGTTTAGTTTTATTTAATTCATTTAAGAGATAGGCCTAAAAATCATTTTTATTCATTACAGGCGCTAAAAAGCGCCTTTTTCAATATAAAAAGATGAAGCTTAAGCAATAACTTCATCTTTAGTTTTATTTTTTGTCATGTGGATATAATATCTTAACATTTTAGGTCTAACCCATCTTTGAATTAAAGATGGAAGTAAGTTTAAGAAGATATTAATTAATCCAAACCAAATAAAGAATGGAACAATATATGATGTAGGTCCCATAAATAAATCAATGATAGATGGAATCATCATTGAATAATGTACCCATTCAGCATAACAAGTTTCTACTAAGAATTTATGAATGTATTCTGGAGAAGAAGCATCATACATATGATTCTTTTTAAAACCTGCAAATTCACCAGTCTCTGGTACCCAACCTTTCCACTTTTTAATACCAATAGTTTCTAAAAAACTAACTTCGCCTTTTGAAACATGATATATCCTTTTAGTAGGTTCAAACCAGCTTTCTGGTAAAGCATGAGTAATAGTCGCGGCAATAGCATCTAAGAAAATGATGAATAATGTATGAGAAATACATATTACCCATATTCTCCAAATTTCAATCCAAGGATTATAAAGCGCGACAATAGTATTAACTAAACCTACTAAGCCTACTAATATAAAAAGTAAGATTAGATAGTTTTTAAATACCTTCACATACTTCTTTACCATCGTAAACTACATCCTTTCCATAGACTTGTTTATAACATTCTGCACATTCTTCATAATCTTTCTTACTCATGAATTCTACATTCTCTTTAATAGTTAATGAAGGATCAGGATAAATAGGATCAAGAACGTGGTAATCAAAATAAAATTGTTCTACTCCATCTTCAGAAAAAATACCGCTGTGTCTAAAAGTAATAAATGTTGGAATAACTGGAACATTATTTCTAGCGGCAAAATGATATGCGCCTGGTTTTCTAGGTCTTGGTTTAGAATAATATAACCACTCTGATTGTTCAGGGAAAATTAAGACTTTATGTCCGTGTTCAAGTTCAAAATCAATCGCATGATTAAATCTCTTCATATTCCTGTAATCTGAAGCAAGAGGATACATACCTCCCTCAATCATCATTTTACCTAAGAAGTCAGAACGATAATTAAAATCAGCGCCGATAACTTTTAATTTAGATTTTCTAAATGCATATTTGACTACTAAGCAATCGAACATATGAACGTGGTTACAAGTAACCATTGCGCCTTTAATACCTTTAATTTTTTCCATGCCATAAAAACGAGTGTCGAAAGATTTAAAAGTATGTTTTCTAACAAATGGATTAATGATAACTCTAGAGTCGACAAAAATTCTTAATTTTTGAGATAATGTCTTATTTTCATAACGGAATTTTTCATCAACTTTTTTTACAATTGAATAATCAATTGGATCAACATGTTCATCAAAGATTCCTTTTGCTTCAAGTTCTTTAATTTTTTCAATGAGTTCAGATTGTTTCATAATATCTCGCTCCTAATAATATAATTATTAAAATTTATAAGACGACTAATGATAAGATACTAAAAGTATCTTTAATAGTCAAGAAAACGTCCTTAAACATATTTAAAGAAAAATAATACTAATTATTCCCCACATTTGGACTGTTTATATTAAATAATATAAAAATCAAAAATTCAATAGTCCATTTTCCTACAATATTATGTCAGATAAATAGAATGAAATTAATCAACTCTACTAAATCAGCTTTTTATATCTACAAAGTGTAGGTATTACCAATAAATAGGCATTTCTAGAATATAAAAAAACTAGGTTTTACTTAACGTATCACCTAGTTTGAAATTTTATAAAGCAATTATAAATGAGTAAACATCTTGTTTTCCATCAAATGAACCGACTTCCATTTGAGGATATGTTGAAGAAATTCTATCTAAAGCTTCTTTCTTTTCTTCATCAGTTACATCTTTACCAAACATAATAACTAAAGTTTCACGGTCTTCAATATCTTCATCTGCTTTTAACATTTCCATTAAAGCATCAACTTTAGTCTTTTGGCTAGTTACGATATCTTTATTTAAGATACCAATATAGTCACCTTTTTTAATTTCTACTCCATTGATTTTTGAATCACGAATTGAATAAGTAACTTGTCCAGAAACTACATATGAAATTTGTTCTTCAAAATAATCTGCAATTGCAGTAGGATCATCAGCAGAATAATCAAGCATTGCAAGAGCGGTATAGCATTCTGCAATTGTCTTTGAGTTAATTACATAAATCTTTGATTTATTATAATTTTCTGCAGCTTGTTTTGCCGCCATAATGATATTTGAGTTATTTGGGAAGACAAAGATATTGTCAGCATCTAATGAATCAAATGCTTCGATGAATGATTCAGTTGATGGGTTCATAGTTTGTCCACCACTAACAATTACATCAGCGCCATATTGAGTAAAGACTTCTGAAATACCTTCACCAGAAGAAACAGCAACAATTGCGTACTTTTGATGTTTCTTAGGTTTTGCATTGCCTACAACTTTTCTATCATCTTTTAAGTCAGAATTTTGAACTGACATATTTTCAACTTTAACAGTGACAAATTCACCATACTTTTGCATTTCATTTAAGATGACACCTGGAGTAAATGTATGAACATGTACTTTAACTACATCATCATCTTTGAATGAAACGATTGAATTACCATTAGCTTCTAAGAATTTATTAATGATATCTAAATCAAAATTCTTAACGTCAACTTTATAGTTCATTAACTGAAGAATGAATTCAGTACAATAACCAAATTCTAAACGAGTATCAGCGTTAAAATCTGGATGATCTACTGAAGGAAGTGATGTTCCGTTTGTAGAAGAATTAACATATTCAAGAATTTGGCCATCAAGAGCCTTTGCCATACCTTCAATGATATAGACATATCCTTGTGCGCCAGAATCAACTACATTTGCTTCTTTGAGAACTTCAAGTAATTCAGGAGTACGTTTTGTTGATTCTCTAGCTTCTGTAATTAAAACTTTGAAATAATCCTGTAATGAAGATTCACTAGTTAAGGCATTATCTGCAGCAGTAGCACTTTCTCTCATTACTGTAAGAATAGTACCTTCAACTGGTTTTTTAACTACAGTATAAGCATGTTGATAACCATGAATAAAAGCCTTAGAAAAGCCTTTTACATCAACTTCATCTTTTCCTTCGAGTTCTAAAGAAACACCTTTAAAGAACTGAGAAAGAATAACACCAGAGTTACCTCTAGCACTTAAAGTCATAGATCTAGAAGCTTGTTTTGCAATTAAACCAATTGATAATTCATTTGAATCGTTAATAGCTTTAGCGCCGCCATTAATTGTCATATGCATATTTGAGCCAGTATCTCCATCAGGTACTGGGAAGACATTTAAATCATCAACTTCATCTTTATTTGCAAAAAGATTTTGACAACCATTAATAATTAACTTCTTAAAAATTTCCCCATTAATCTTTTTTATTGGTTCCATGATTATTTACCAACTTCACATTCTTTGCCGAAGACATAGATAACAACAGTCTTTGGACCAGTTGTACAGCCAATGATTGGACCTAATGTTGAAACGTAGATATCCTTAGGTGCAATTTCTTCAGTAACTTTCTGTTTTAAGTATTCTGCATCTTCAGGTGCATTAGCAGTTAAGATATAAACTGTCTGGTTTTTAGCGTCTTCAATTGTTTCTTTAGCAAGTTCAACAATTCTATTCATTGCATTCTTCTTGCCTTTTTGTTTTTCAATAACGTTGTTTGAACCAATTGCGTCAGATACGAAAATTGGTTTAACACCGATAATATCACCAAAGAAAGCAGTTGAAGCTTTAACTCTACCAGCATTCTTTAAGTATTTTAAAGTATCAATTGTACAGAACTGATTGAATTTTAATCTATTTGCTTCAACCCAAGCAGCGACTTCTTCAATTGATTTACCTTCTTTTCTTAATTCACTAGCTTTAATTAACATTGAGCCTTGACCCATACAAGCATTTAATGAATCAACGATATAAATCTTTGCATCTTTATATTCTTCTTTTTCAAGAAGTGATGCTTTAACCATTTCAGCAGTATTTACTGAACCTGATAAAGCTGATGAACATGAAATGTATAAAACATCTTCACCTTTATCTAAATGAGCTTTAAATTTATTTTCAAATTCTTCTACAGAGACTTGAGTTGTTTTAACTTTCTTACCTGCAAGCATCCAGCCGTATAGATCTTCTGCAGTAAATTCTTTCCAATCGAGGTCTGCAACCATTTCCTTTCCATCAACAACTACTCCCATCAAGCAGTAATCAATATCGAATTTTTTTCTTAATTCAGTTGTTAAGTCACAAGTTGAATCACCTAAAATTGCGAACTTTTTCATTATTTTTTTCTCCTTTTATTATAAATAAAAATTCCAAGTTTCCCTAACTTGACACTCACTATTCTAGCATATAAACTTATATTAACAAACAACAAAAAAAATAACTTTGTTGTTTAATAAACAAATATACTAATAAATACTAGAAGGGGAGAAAAATAATGGCAACAGACTTAAGGGTTATTAAGACCAAAAGAGCTATTAAAAAAGCTTTTATTGATGTAGTAAATGAAAAAGGTTATGTAAATATCGCAGTTAGAGATATCGCAGATAGAGCAATGATAAATAGAAATACATTCTATTTACATTACACATCAAAAGATGATTTAGTAGAGCAATTAGTAAAAGACGTTATCTTAGAACAAGAAAAACAATTCTTTTATATTCTCGCGACAATGAAAAATGACATCTATGATTTAGATGAGCATGTCTTTGTTTACTGTGCAAAAGCATTATTAAAAACACTTAAAGAAGATGAAGAATTCTATAGAGTAATTATTAAAGATAACGCATTACGTGGCTATATCACTAGGTTGTCACGTACCTTAAGAGCAGGTTTAAGACGTGCATTACATTTAAAAGGAGAAGCAGAATATACAATCTTTGAATATATGTTCTCTGGTTTCTTTGGAGTCATTGAATATCGCTTCTCACAAGAAGATTTAGAAATCGAAGAAACTTCTCAAATCCTAGGCAAATGCTTTTATTCAGCAGTCCAATATATTAAGATAATTAGACGTAATCCTGAAGAGTTATACAAATGAAAGACCAATTAATTGAAAAAATCAAAAAAACTGATATTAAAAATTTAACTTTCAAAGAAGAACACATTCTTTCAAATGAAATTAGACAATACATTGTCGAATGCTGCTCTACAAATGGAGGCCATTTATCCTCAAATCTTGGTGATATTGAGCTTACTTTAGCGTTGCATAAAGCTTTCTCATTTCCAAAGGATAAATTGCTTTTTGATGTTGGTCATCAATGCTATACACATAAAATTCTCTCAGGTAGATCATTAAAGAATTTCCGTAAAAAAGGAGATATCACAGGATTCCAAAATAGAAACGAAGGTCCTTATGATGTCTTTGATGCAGGACATTCATCTACTGCTATATCATCTGCAATGGGACTTGCTCTAGCACGTGATATCAATAAAGAAGATTACAATATTGTAGCAGTAGTAGGAGACGCAGCTTTATCAAGCGGTCTATCATT
>DEWM01000094.1 GCA_002363635.1 Caryophanales bacterium UBA3210
CCTGTATTTGAGTAAACTTCAGTATCGAGAACTAAGATATTAACATCTTCTTCGTTTGCAATAACGTGATCAAGTCCGCCATAACCAATATCGTATGACCAACCATCACCACCGATAATCCAAACTGATTTATCGAGTAAATCGCCTTTTAATTTTAAGACTTCTTTTACGCCTTCACATGCTGATTTTTCAACAAGTTCGATTAATTTATCCTTAATTTCTCTTACGTGTTCTCTATTCTTGATATTTGCTTCGTAATCTTCAATTAATGATTTGAGTTCTGGTTCAACAGCATCTTTGTTTTCATCAAAGATTCTGCAGATTTCTGCTAACTTATAGTTAGTAGCAATTCTCATACCATAACCGAATTCAGCGTTATCTTCAAATAATGAGTTAGCCCAAGCAACACCTTCACCGTTCTTATCTGTACAGAATGGAGATAATGGAGTTGATGAGTTATAAATTGAAGAACAACCAGTAGTATTTGCAATTAACATATCTTTACCAAATAACTGAGTTGCAAGTCTATAATATGGAGTTTCTCCACATCCAGCACAAGCACCAGATACTTCTTGGTAAGGCATTAAGAATGCTGCACCCTTAACTGATGTTACTGGAGCACCACCTGTCTTGTATTCAATATTCTTGTATAAATAATCTGCACCTTCTTCATTGAAGAATTGTGATTTAGCTTCTTCCATAACAAGAGCTTTTTGTTTAACGATTGTTCCATCAGCTTGTTTAACTGGCTTACCTGGACATTCAGTAACACAAAGACCACATCCAACACAGTTTCTTGGAGAAACTTGAATTCTGAATTTTAAGCCTTTAGCTTGTGGTCCGCCCATTGCGTCAAGGACATCATCCTTAGCGTATTCTGGCATCTTAGCCATTTCTGCTTCATTGATTAAGAATGGTCTAATTGTAGCGTGAGGACATACGAATGCACACTGGTTACACTGGATACAGTTTTCCTTGTGCCATACTGGAACTCTATCAGCAATAGAACGTTTTTCTTGGAAAGCAACGTTATTTCTCATAGAACCATCAAGTAAATTGTCTTTTGTAAATCTTGATACTGGTAAATCGTAACCATCTAACATATTGATTGGATTAACGAATGTATCGAAGTATTCATCACCTGTAGATTTATGTAATGATTTAACTTCAAGATTTGCCCATTCTGCTTTAACTGGGATTTCAACTAAACCTGCTGCACCCTGGTCGATAGCATCGTAGTTCATCTTAACGACATCATCACCCTTCTTAGCATAAGACTTCTTAGCGAATTTCTTCATCCATTCTTGAGCATCTGCAAATGGCATAATGTTCTGGTTGAGATAGAAGAATGATGCTTGTAAAACAGTATTTGTTCTTCTGCCTAGACCAATCTTACCGGCGATAGCGTTAGCATCGATAATGTAGAACTTAGCATGTTTTTCTGCTAATTGTTTCTTCATTAAATTTGGAAGTCTTGCTTCAATTTCATCTGCAGGAATATCTGTATTAAGTAAGAATGTACCTCCATCCTTTAAGCACTTAATCATGTTGAACTTAAAGACATATGAATCAAGTGAGCATGATAAGAAGTCAGCTTCTTCAATATAATATGTTGAGTGAATTGGTTCTTTACCAAATCTTAAGTGAGATCTAGTAACACCACCTGATTTACGTGAGTCATATGCGAAATATGCTTGAGCATATTGACCAGTAGCATCACCAATAATCTTAATAGAAGATTTATTTGCGGAAACTGTACCATCTGAGCCTAAACCATAGAATAAGCATGAAACGTAGTTTCCTTTTACTGAGAACTTTTCATCAACTGGGATTGATAAATGAGTAACATCATCATTAATACCAACTGTGAATGAGTTCCATGGATTGTTATTTAAGAAATCATAAACTGATTTTAAGTGTTTTGGCTGAGTATCTTTTGATGATAAACCATAACGTCCACCAACAAGAACATCAACTTTTCTACCTTCTTGTTCAAGAGCAGCAACTACATCTAAATAAAGAGGTTCACCTGCTGCACCCATTTCTTTAGTTCTATCTAAAACTGCAATCTTCTTAACTGAAGCAGGAATTACTGAAACTAAATGTTTTGCAGAGAATGGTCTATATAAATGTACTTTAACAATACCAACTTTTTCTCCTCTTTCATTTAATGTATCAACAACTTCTCTTAATGCTTCTGTTACTGAGCCCATTGCAATGATAACTCTATCAGCATCTTTAGCACCATAGTAAACGAATGGAGCATATTCTCTACCTGTTAATCTTGTTGCTTCTTTGAAATATTCTTCAGCAACTTCAACAACGTGAGCATAATGTAAGTTCTGAGCTTCTCTACCTTGGAAGTAGATATCATCGTTTTCTGCTCCACCTCTTGTTACAGGATGAGTATGTGGGTTTAATGCATTGTCTTTGAATGCTTTTAATTGTTTCTGATCAACTAATTTTGACCATTCAGCTGAGTCAACAAATTCAACGTTCTGAATTTCGTGTGAAGTTCTGAAACCATCGAAGAAGTGAATTACTGGAGTATGTGATTTAATAGCGACTAAGTGAGCTACGTTTGCAAGGTCTGCACATTCTTGGACTGAGTGAGAAACAATCATTGTAGCGCCTGTTTGTCTAACTGCCATAACATCTTGGTGATCACCGAAAATTGATAATGATCTAGTAGCAAGAGCACGAGCAGATACGTGTAAGACTGCTGGTAAGCATTCACCGACCCATTTATAAATGTTTGGAATCATTAATAATAAGCCTTGTGAAGCTGTGTATGTTGAAGCAAGAGCACCTGCTTGTAAAGCACCGTGAACGGTACCTGATGCACCAGCTTCTGACTGCATTTCAACAACTTTAACAGTTGAGCCAAACATATTAAGTTTGCCTTGAGCAGCATACTGTTCTACTAATTCTGCCATAGTAGATGATGGTGTGATTGGATAAATAGATGCAACTTCTGTAAAATTATAAGAAGCTAAAGCTGTTGCAGTATTTCCATCAACAGATAAGAAAGATTTCTTAATTTCTTCCATATTAAAGTTTTCCTCCTAAAAACACGATTTAAGTATATACTCTTTTAGAGTAAAAGTAAAATGTAACCCCTTGCAAAATGGTGCAAAGATACATCAACTTTGCTTATGATAAAACCTATAAATACGCAAAAAGGAGAGGTTTTGTTCTCTCCTTAATCCATAATGATATAAATTTATGCTTTTAAATTATTTTTATAGTTTAATGCTTTTAATATACTTAGCAACTTCATCATGTAAATCTTCTCTATCAAGAGCAAAATCAATAGTTGCTTTAACAAAGCCAAATTTATCACCGACATCGTAACGAGTACCTTCAAAGTCATATGCATAAACTTTTTGAGAATTCATTAATGTCTTAATAGCGTCAGTTAATTGGATTTCTCCACCTTTTCCAGGTGCTTGATGATCAAGAATATCGAAGATTTCAGGTGTTAAGATATATCTACCTAAAACTGCAAAATTAGAAGGTGCTTCTTCTTTCTTTGGTTTTTCAACGAAATCAGAAATAACAACTGTTCTTGAATCAAGTTTTGCTAATGGTTTAACAATACCATATTTGCTGACATCATCATCACTGACAGTTTGAACTCCAAGAACTGATGCTTGGTAAGTATCAAATACATCAATTAATTGTTTTAAAGCTGGTTTACCATCTTTCTTTCTATTAACGACAACATCATCACCAAGTAAAATTGCAAATGGTTCGTCTCCCACGAATTCTTTACCTAATGAAATAGCATGACCAAGTCCTTTAGGATTATCCTGAGGAATATAAGTAATCTTTGCCATTTCACCAATTTGTTTAACTAATTCAAATTCCTTAGTTTTCTTTGTTTCAAGTAATTTATTTTCAAGTCTAGCATCTCTACTAAAATGAGTTTTAATTACTCCTTTATATTGATTATCAATAATTAAAATTTCTTCAATTCCTGAATCAATAGCTTCCTGAATAATATATTGAACTGTTGGAATATCAACAATTGGTAACATTTCTTTTGGCATAGCTTTAGTAGCAGGAAGGAATCTAGTACCTAAACCCGCAGCAGGAATGATAGCTTTTCTAACTTTCTTTATCATAATTATCTCCTTTGTAAGCGCGATATTAGTATTATATGATAAGAACAATTTTTTTGCTAGATACAAAATTTTTTCTCTCATTTAAGAAATATAATAAAAACATAGGAATATAGGTATTTAATAAGGATTTTTAAAACAAAAATTAATCTTCAAGAAAGCCCTTACAATTAATTTTAATGATTATCTTTAAAAATATTGAAATTTTTAATTGATATATAATATCATTAATTTATCTAAGGGGGTACCTTTATGAAAGAATTACATTGTAAAGTAAATAATGGAACTGGTGTAACATCAAGAATTTCCGCAGAACTCGTTGCAGAAGCAAACCGTGCAGAAGGATGCGATATTACATTAGTACTTGGCGACAACACTGCAGATTTAAAATCAATTATGAATATGATGAGTTTAGTCATTAGAGATGGCCAAGAATTCTTAGTTCGTATTGAAGGCAGTGATGAAGATGAAGTCTATGAATCATTCGCTTCCCTACTTCAAGATTTAAGATTATTAAATCAGTAATTTATAAACTTTAGGCACTCATTAAATGAGTGTCTTTTTTATTACAAGACAGACAGTATCGTTATTAGTGTTTAAATATACATCAAGTGCTATCTCACCATTAACATATTTAATGACTTCATAATTATCTTTCATATATACATCTGTATACGTCAAAATTTAACACGTATAATAAAAAAAGAAAAAGATAATCTAATGT
>DEWM01000012.1:0-6328 GCA_002363635.1 Caryophanales bacterium UBA3210
TCAAAAGAATTAACATATTATACTTCTAATTACGTATATGATCATCGAGAAGTAATTGAAGAAGCAACGATAACTGATCCTATGGAAGTATGTATGTATTATACAGCTTTTGGAACTTGGCCTGCTAATTATGATATGTCCCCAAATCGTATTCGTGCCCTCTTTGGTTCAGATACTAGAAAAGTTTCTCAATATTCTCGTACAAATGGCTATGCTACATCAGTACCATGGAATGGAGTAGGCTACTACTATGAATTAGACATTGGACTTGATGACTATTATTCAACAAGTAATAGAGGTACAGGTAGAGTAGTTGTTTGGGATACAGGATGGAGCACTAATTCTTATTATAATTTAACTGCAACAGGATACGATTCTTCACCTGTATGCACTTATACAGACGATCATTATAATACATGGCTTGAATATTTAAATAATGGTACATGGTCTAATAGATTTAATGGAGAAGGAAATAAAGCTTGGACATCTTATTCTCCTGCAACAACAGTTGAACTAACAAATATCTAAGTAATAAAAAATATCTAGCAAACAAAATTGCTAGATATTTTCTTTTATTCAATTACATTAACTTCAGTGTTTACTTGTTCAATATGAAGCTTGTTAAATGCTTTCTTTTGGATATAGAGAATTACTGGAATATAAATGATATCTATGATTATCCAAGATAATGGATAAGTGAAATATAACCAGAAGATTGTATGGAATTCTGGTAATTGGAAGAGAGTATAAATAAAGATGATTCTAGTTGCTGTTACTCCAATTAAGGTAATTAATGCTGGAGCAGTTGAATATTTCATACCTCTTAAATATTGCCCGTCAATTGCCATGATTCCATCAAAAACATAAGTTCCTACCATCATAAAGAGTCTTTGTTTACCGGCATTTATGGCATTGGCTTTGATAATACCTTTACCTTCTTTAATGAATAATGAAAGGATTAAATCTGGTATTGTGAAGGTTACTACAATACATAGTAAGGAGGCAACGACGTTCCAAAATTGGGTATACCAATAAATCTTTTTGATGTTGGATTCTTTTTTTGCCCCGTAGTTTTGGCCGACAAATGATACTGCCGCGACTGATAAAGCATCAATAAAGGCATAGACATATCCTTCAACTTGGGATGAAGAGGATGAACCGGCGATAATATCTTCTTGAGGGATTAATACTCCATCAATGTAATAGTTATCGATTGTATATAATGCTTTTTGAATTAATAAGTTTGGAATGTTGAATGCTAGAGCTTGTACACCTGCTGGAATACCTACTTTAATAATTTCATTTAACGCTCTTCTTGAAAAACGTATATGTGACCATATTAAATAGACATAACCTTTTTTGTTTAATGTTAACCAGAGTACTGCAAGAACAGCAGAGACCATTTCTGAAATAATAGTAGCCCAAGCTACCCCTTCTACATCCATGTGGAAAGCAATAACAAATAAGAAGTCAAAAGCGACATTTACTATACCTGAGATAGTTAAGAAATATAATGGACGTTTTGAGTCTCCCATTGCTCTCATCATTTGAGCACAGAAATTATAGACCATAACAAATGGGATACCTAAGAAATAAATTTTTAAATATTCTATAGCAAGTGGAACGATTGAATTTGGTGTATCCATCCAATTTAATATTACAGGTGAAATAAAGAAACCAAAGATTCCAACAATTACCCCAAGAATTATAGAAATAATAAATGATGTGTTTAGTACTCTTTGGGCACGTTTTTTATCTCCTGCTCCTTTAGCGTTGGCTAAGGCAACATTACTACCAACTGATATTGCTACAAAGAAGTTGATGACTAAGTTAATGAGAGAACTATTTGACCCAATAGCGGTCATTGATAAAGTTCCTCCACCGAAATTTGCAACTGTATATAAGTCGATTGTTGTATAGAGTAATTGGAAGATAGTAGTTATTGCCATTGGTAAGGCAAATAAAGGAATCTTCCAAAAGAGATTCCCAGTAGTTAAATCAGTTTTATCTTGTTTTCTAATTTGTTCCATAATTTTTGACCAAAGAATATTTTAATCTTCTTAGTCTAATCTTCAACAAGATATTATAATTTGAACAAAAGAGTACAAAAAAGGTCTCCCTGTAAAGGAAGACCATGAGTGAATTTTTATTTTGCTTTTGCCATTAACCAACCGATGAAGTAGAGAATTGCTACTACTAAACCGACGTAGAATCCCCAATATGTAAGTGCACCCCAACCGTAAGCAATAGATAATACTAAGTTAATGATTGCGAATGGACCAATGTATTTTGAAAATGTTTTACTACCTGTGTAATAAGCAATACCACCGATAGCTGCAAGTAATTCAAAAATAGTTAAGAGAATTCTAATTAACCATTGCATTAATGCAATTAATCCATTAGCGAATTGATCTCTATCACCAAATAAGTTCTTAAATACTGCAGGTGTTGATTGTATTAAACCGACAAGTCCAAATACTGCCCAAATTAATAAAATAATACCTGAAATAAGTAAAAGAAGTTTGCCAGTACTTTTATTTGATTTTGCCATATGTACTTCCTCCTATATATTAATATTATATATTAATCGGTCTTTTTTATGATATAAAAATTGGATTGATGAATAAAATTTGCTTTTTACCATTTTATAGTTAACAATATTCTTATAAGTGTGTAAAATTAGTGTACTCGTTGGAGGAATGTATATGATTTATCAATGCCATCATTTAGAAAAGTGGGCGAATGCAAATTTAGATTTAATCGAAGAATCTTTAGAAAAAGGACAAAAAGCAATAATTATTATTGCAGGTGCTTCTTCTTCTGGAAAATCTTATGGTTCAAAAGTTATTGCAAATTATGCTGAACATGAAGGATATCATGTCGTTTCATTTTCTTTAGATAATTATAACTTTGGTTTATCAGGTATTATTCCAAATAAAGTTAACTTAAATTATTTTGATGGCAAACTTGAAAATATGCCTTTAATTAGAGAAACAATCAAAAGGATTATCTACAATGTTCCTTTTGATAAGAAGTATGATAAAGAAGTCCTTCCTAAAATTAAAGAAGCATTAAAAGGTATTATTCCTTCTTCATCTTTAGATAAGTTTATGGATGCTTTACCTAAAGAGTGGGCACTTTTAAACTTTGATGAACCTTCAGTCTATGATATGGCGGAAGCTGCAAGCGATATTAAAACTTTATTAACAGGAGGTAAAGTTCACGCGAAAGAATATTCAAAAGTTGTTTCTGAAAGAGTTCAATGTGATGAAATTTTAGATGGTAGTAACGCTGATGTAGTTGTTGTAGAAGGTATCTACGCCTTAACTGATGATTTACTTGAACATTTAAAAGGTGTTAATACAATTAAAAACTTCATTGATGGTAATCCTAAGTCATTATATTTAAGACGTATTATTAGAGATGCTAAAACTACTTCTGCAGATACTGCTTTCACTACTAGAATTTATTTCAAATATATTATCAAATCATATAATGAAATCATTTATCCTTCTTCTAAGAATGCAGACATTATCTTTGCAAATGAAATGACTTTCTCAGAAATGAGAACGGGTGAATTATTTGATGATCGTTTAGAACTTAAAACTAAAGATAAATCTAAATTTGAATATTTATTAAAGAATTCAGAAATCACTGAAAAACTTTATCAACGTGATGATTATTTTGTTGTTAATGGTGAAACTGAAGAGAATATGAATGTTCTTCGTTTAAGAACAGTATCTTACGATGAAGGTAAAACATTTATTCCATATAACTTAATTCATAAAGGATTAAAGAAGATTAGAAAAGATGGTCGAGTTATTAGACCAATTAATGTCTTAGTTAAACCTGGTGAATTTAATAAGATTTGGTCAAGTGAAGGGGAATGCTTACTTGATTTCTATCGTGCAGGATTTGTTGTAGGCAGAGTTATTAATAAACTTAGATACAACGTTATTTATAAAGGTCAGAAACTTAAATTATCTGATATTGAAACTAGAGGATATTATGTAGATTTTGATGAACCAGTCAATAAACAAATCTTTGATGAAATAAAATTTTTATTCGATGGTGATAATAAATAAAAAGGGTGTCTAGCGACATCCTTTTTGTTATCTTACACCAAAAATATGTTCGTAGAATAATTCTCTAGTTTTTTCTTTGCCAATTAATTTTGAGAATTGTTCTGCAGTAGGTCCTGAAGCAAGAAGTCCATTTACATAGACTTTTACCATTTCAGATTTTTCTTTTATATCAACGTTCTTGCAGGATTTTAATATTTGTAAGAATTCGTTTAGATATTCTGTAGAGATTTCTTGGTATTTTGGTAATAGCTTTTTACCTGAATAACCTAATGATTCTTTATATTTTATTGAGTCATACCATCTAGGCTCTGTTTTATATAAAGGTAATGAAGAATTATTATTTTTAATATCTTTTAATTTTTTTAAGGCATTTTCGCGTAATGGTTTTACTTGAACATCATAAAGTTCCGCTAAAAGGGTAGTTTTATTTAATACTTTAATCACATCAATATTAAAGAGTGGAGCGTCTTTTTCGTATGTAGTTAAAATAATACTTTCCATACGCATTAAGCCGCACATTGCTTTCATATTTAATATAGATAAGTGACCAATGCCTTCTACTTCGTATGAATCGATAACAAAGTGCATACCTTTTTTATCGACTTTATGGTATTCACCAATTTCTAATTTATTTAATTTAAATTCTTTGTTAAGAATCTCAAATAGTCCTTCGTTTAACATAATTATTCCTCAAATGTTTTATTATTAGTAATAATAACATAAAAAATAAACGTTTGTACATACGGGTATATGGGATTTAATTGCATTTAATAGGATATAAACTAAGAAAAAAAGACTATTTCTAGTCTTAATCTTTCAAATAACTGGCGGAGCATAGGATAATGGTATTCGAACCATTATCAATTTTCTAACAACCAGTCAATAATATTAACTTGCTGTATTCCTTCATAGTTCATAGGAAGTCCATCTAAAGTTAATATGACCTTTTTATAATTATCATTTATCTTTTTAAGAGGAGCAATTTCTCTTTCAAATGTATTAGGATCCAAAACAGAAGCTGATACCTGATAATATGTTTTTTCATTATCTTTATAAGCAATAAAATCTACTTCTAAACTATCTAATTTACCAATATTAACCTTATATCCTCTTCTTAACAATTCTAAATAAACAATATTTTCTAATACAAATCCGACATTATATTGTCTATCACCTAACGCAAAAGCTCTAAATCCTAAATCTGCGACATAATACTTTTCTAATGATTTTAATCTTTGCTTACCTCGAATATCATATCTTTCAGCTCTATATAGTATATATGATTCTTCTAAAGCATCTAAATAATTACCTACTGTAACATGACTAGTTTTTCTACCATTAGATGTTAAAGTATCTGATATTTTTTTTGAAGACAAAGTATTTCCTATTGAATCTAATACATACTTTAATATATCTTTTAGCAATTCAACATTAGAAATGTTTTTTCTTTCAATTAAATCTTTAATTACTATGGTATTATATATTCCTTCTATATAAGATATTTTGGTATCTATATCTTCTATTTGGGCTGCATAAGGTAATCCTCCATACTTAAAATATGAATTAAAAGCCTCTTTTTTCTCTGTTTTAACAAGTTCTAAATACTCTTTAAAAGATAGTGGTAACATTTTTATTTCTACATATCTTCCTGACAATAATGTCGATATTTCACTAGACAATAGATGAGAATTTGAACCTGTAATATAAATATCATAATTTCCTTTAGCAAACAAAGAATCAATTACCTTTTCAAAATACTTTACTTCTTGTATTTCATCTATAAAAACATACATTTTCTTTTTTACAGTTAAATCTAAAATATGTTGATAAAGTTCCTTATAATTTAAATAAGGTTCATTTTCCATCATTTCGAAATTAATATATATTATTTGTTCTTCATTGATTCCATTTTTTAATAAATAATCTTTAAATTGTTGCAATAAAATAGATTTACCACATCTTCTTATTCCTGTGATTACCTTAATAAACATTTTATCCTTCATTTTAATCAATTCATTTAAATAATTATTTCTTATAATCATAGCCATCACCATATTCAGTATATTACAAAACTTTAGCAAAATCAATTTTTTTGAAAGTGTGTGTAACAAAAGTTGACAAACTAAAAAATAAAAAGGTACCAATTAAAGATACCTCGTCATTTTCAAGTTTTATTACTATATTCTGAAAATATATTGAAAAAATTAAGGTAGAGTTGAAATCCCTCTGGCGGAAAATGGCGG
>DEWM01000012.1:6414-8219 GCA_002363635.1 Caryophanales bacterium UBA3210
ACATTAGATTATCTTTTTCTTTTTTCTTATATAGTAAAATTCTTGTTGAATCAGGATATTATTGGTTAATGACAATAAATATTTAACTAAATAACGATAAAAATTAGGTAAATGTTGTAACAGTCATATTGATTATTTAACTAAAATGTTGTATATTTTAGGCAAATAGAGGTATTTGTCTATGAAAAGATTTGATTATTCGTTTTTAGAAAATGAATTTATTCCGTCAAACATTGCATCGATGCTTTTTGCAATTGAAAGAAATAAAACAATTTCTGATGTTTTTAAAGAAAAGTATCCTAATGTTTTTAATAACTTAGTAAAGATTGCCAAAGTTCAATCTGTTAAAGCTAGTAATGCGATTGAAGGCATTGTTACTACTGATCAAAGAATTAAAGAACTAGTTAACGAATCTACCGAACCTAGAAACCATAATGAAGAAGAAATCGCTGGCTATAGGGATGTTCTGAATAGAATCCATATGGACTATCGAACCATCGATATTGAAACTAGACAAATATTATTACTTCATCGTGATTTATTAGAAAGAAAACAAACACCCACTAGAGGAATGCTTAAAACTGTTGATAATGTCATAATGCAGATTAACACAGACGGTAGTAGAAGTATTAGATTTAGACCAGTTCCTGCCATTGAAACTCCTCAATCAATGGAACAACTTGAATTAGCGTTTATCGATGCTAGAAGTAATTCTAATATCAATCCATTATTATTGATTCCTTGTTATATTTTAGATTTCTTATGCATCCATCCATTTGAAGATGGTAATGGTAGAATGTCTAGACTATTAACATTATTGCTTCTTTATAAAACTGGATATGATGTTGGTAAATACGTTTCTTTAGAAAACATCATCAATAAGAATAAAGGCATGTATTATCAAAAGCTTTATGAATCTTCTTCTGGTTGGAGTGATAATCATAATTCTTATTGGCCTTTTATTGAAAATTTTTTAATGACATTATTATCCGCTTATAATGAGTTAGCAAGACGTTATGAAATCATTAAAGATAAGAAGTTATCAAAAGCCCAAAGAGTGGAAGAAACAATTAAAACCACTTTGGGGAAGATATCTAAAGAAGAAATCCACGAAATATGGCCTGATATATCAATCAATACAATTGAACTAGAATTAGCAAGATTGTTAAAAGAAGGATTAATTGAGAAAATTGGAAACACTAATGGCGCAGCCTATTTTTGGAAAGGAAAATAAAGAATTAGTTAAAGCTTATATTTAAAACATATCCTATTTTTTCTTTTTGAAGATGTGTTTGCATTATTACATTTTAATAATGCTAGATACGGTATTCAAACAGCAGTTATAAATAATATAAATGTAGAGAAATATTTTAATTATGTATTTGAAAATATTAATAAAGAACCAATTGAAAATTTATTGCCTTATTCAAAAAATATAATAGAAAAATTAAGGTAGAGTTGAAATCTCTCTGACGGAAATTGGCGGATTAACAAAAAAAGATAATCATTTATTATAGTAATTTGAAACTATAACATTAGATTATCTTTTTCTTTTTTATCATACGTGTAAAATTTTGACGTATACAAATATTCTGCAAAAAGATTATCCAAAAAAAATATAATTTAAAAAAATACGGAGATAAACAAGCGTAGCATGTTTAAAAACCTCTCTTAAAAATAATAAAGTAAAAAATTAGAATGCATAAGCATATTGTAAAATAAACCACAAAATAATATAATATGGTTGGAAATGCAAGTATGACTAATTTTGAAAAGATTTCTAAAATTATTAAATCTAATGGCGG
>DEWM01000010.1:0-9342 GCA_002363635.1 Caryophanales bacterium UBA3210
GCTTCGATAATCTTATTTGCTTTTTCTTCTAAAGCATCTAAGAATAGTGAAGATGATTTCATAACTCCACCGGATAAAACAATTTTGTCTACGTTATATGTTAACTGAGTATTGGCAAGTTGAAGGGCAACAATGTTTTCCCATTCTTCTAAAACAGTTAATGCTAATGAATCTTTATTTGCTGCTAAAGAGAAGAAATCCGCAGCTTTTTCAACGTTAAGGTGTAAATCCTTACATAATTTAACTAAACCGTTACCTGAAGCGCATTTTTCAAATTCTTCAACTCCACCTAAGTATGGTACTAAAATGTGACCAACTTCGAATGCTAAGTCTACCATGTTGTGGTTGTAGATTAAGCAACCTCCAATACCGGAAGAAATAGTGAAGAAGAATGAATCAGGAACATCTTTTGTTGAACCAAATGAAGCTTCTGCTAAAGCAGTGCAGTTAGCGTCATTTTTAATTTCGACCTTAAAACCATATCTTCTTTCAAGTTCACCTTTTAAATCGAAATCTCTGATATTAAGGTTTGGTAAGATTTTAACGTGATCTTTTTCAATTAAGCCGCATGCAGAAATACCGACTTTCTTTACATTATAATCTTTATAAGGTAAAGCTTCGATTAAACGACAAATCTGATTTAAAAGAACTGTTTTATCGTTTCTTTCTGATCTTTCACGGTTTACTTCTACAATTTCTAAATTGCTAGAAACAATACCGACTCTTAGGTTAGTAGCACCTAAGTCAATAGCAATTACGTATTCCATTATTTTACCTCTTTGTTTTCATTGACTGTAATAATCTTCATAAAGTTAAGTTTATTTGAACCTGTTGGTGATCCACCAGTCAAAATAATTGGACTACCTGCAGGAATGCCAAGTTCTCTTGCTTTGAGTAAAGCATATACTTCCATTTCTTCAATAAATTGAGGAATGTATGGAATATACATTGGATAGACACCCCATTCTAAGCATGATGTTTTACAAATGTTCATGTCGTTAGAAACCGAAATAATAGGGCAAATTGGTCTAGCCTTTGAGATACGCTTAATTGTTGCTTCTGATTCTGTTAAGCAAACAATTAATTTCGCGCCAATTAATAAAGCTGTATTAGCAATTGAGTTAGCAATAGCATCGTTATTATTCTTTAATGATGTATCGAAAGCTTCTTTTGCTAATTTTTCATAAGGTAAGTAATTTTCAATTTTTGCAGCAATCTTTGCTTGCATTGCACAAGCTTCAACAGGGTATTCACCTGATGCTGATTCAGCAGAAAGCATAACTGTATCAGTACCTTCAAGAACAGCGTTAGCAACGTCACTAACTTCAGCTCTTGTTGGGTTAGGATTTGTTTTCATTGAGTCAAGCATTTGTGTTGCAGTAATACAAGGTTTACCAGCAATACGGCATTTTTTAATAAGTTCACGTTGAATGACTGGAACGTCTTCTGCTGGAACTTCAACACCTAAGTCACCACGAGCGACCATGATGCCGTCTGTTTCTTCAATGATTGAATCAATATTCTTAACAGCTAGAGGGTTTTCAATCTTAGAAATAATTCTAATATCGTCTCTGCCGTTATCATGTAAAATTTTTCTAATTGCTTTTACATCATCAGCACTTCTAACAAATGAAGCTGCGATGAAAGAGATATTTTGTTTTGTACCCCAAACTAAGTCGTTATAATCTTTTTCAGAAATATAAGGCATAGTGATAATGGAGTCAGGACAGTTAACACCTCTCTTGTTTTTGATTTGTGCATGGTTAAGAGCTTTAGTAATAATTTCGTGATTTGCTTCATCTTTATCTGTGACGAGTAAAGTGAGATTACCATCATCGAGTTTAATTCTTTCTCCAACCTTGATATCGTCATAGAGATGATCATAAGTAACAGAGAATTTTTCTGCTGTACCTAACATTTCTTTCATAGAAATTCTTACGATAGAGTTTGTCTTGATTTCGACTTTGCCGTTTACAAAGTCGTGAGTTCTAATTTCAGGACCTTTTGTATCAAGCATTGTTGGCATAATGATGCCATTTTCTTCCCATAAACGATCCGCAATTTCGATTTTTTTGTGATGTTCTTCATATGAACCATGTGAGAAGTTCATTCTAATTACGTTCATACCTGCTTTATAGAGTTCTAAGCAAGTTTCGTAATTATCAGAAGAAGGGCCGATTGTACAAACAATTTTTGTTTTCTTTGTAATGTTCATGAATTTCTCCTATAAAAATTTATGCTTATCTAGTGCGCTGTAAGACGTGTTTGTAAACTTTGTTTGGTTTATTTTCCATTTGAAGAGCTTCTTCGATAGGAGTTGAAACGATTTGGTTATTTAAAATACCAATGCAAATACCTGTTTTATCATTTAATAATTCTTCGATAGCTTTTGCACCCATTGTTGTACCAAGGAATCTATCCATAGCTGTTGGAGTACCGCCACGTTGAATTCTACCTAAAATTTCAGCTTTTGCTTCAATGCCACATTCTTTTGTAATCTTGTCTGCAAGTTCATTTACATCACAAACGTGTTCAGTAACTAAGACGATTAAATGTCTCTTGTGTTCAACTTGAGTTTGTAATCTTACTTGTTCAAATAAATCTAATTCTGGCATTGGGTTTTCACGTGTGATAACAATATCAGCACCTGTTGCAACTGCAGCATAAACTGCAAGGTCACCACAGTATCTACCCATTGTTTCAATAACCGAACATCTCTTGTGTGAAGATGATGTATCTCTTAATTTGTCGACACAGTCAACAATTGTTTGAAGAGCAGTGAAGAAACCAATTGTAAAATCTGATGAAGCAATATCGTTATCAATAGTGCCTGGAATACCTACACATTTGATGCCATTTCTTGATAATGCTAAAGCACCTCTATAAGTACCATCACCACCGATAGCAACTAAAGCATCAATTTGGAATTCTTCTCTTAAGATTCTTGCAGCTTCCTTCTGGACTTCTGGATTTGCCATGCCAGGGTAACGAGCAGTACCAATCTTTGTACCACCTCTATTAACAATATCTGAGACGAAAGTTCTATTTACTTTCTCAATGTTTCTATCAAAGATACCTTTATATCCTTCGTAAATAACATACATTTCTAAGCCTGAATCAAGACCTGCTCTAACTACAGCTCTGATTGCAGCGTTCATACCAGGTGCATCGCCACCTGAAGTTAAAATACCAACTTTTTTAATCATAAAATCCTCCAAATCATTGATATAAGGAAATTTTGTCCTACGCTATTTATTATAAAATAAATACATTGCCGTTTTAAAGAAAAATTGAATAAGTCTATCAAAATATTCTGTGATATATTTTGCTTACGATATAGAAATCAATTTTTGTTTTGCTTATAATAGAAAGCACGAGGCTTTTAAGATGTTATATTTGAATAAAGAAGATTATTTTGAAGTTTATTTAGGCTCTATGGTTTCAAATATCGGTAGAGATACTTTAATTGCGCTATATCAACCAATCATTGGTCATGATGCAGTGAGCCTTTACCTTACTTTATTTAATGAATTTAAAAAGCAAAGAATCGGTAATATTTCTACAATTGAAGATTTATTACTCATTATGGATATCTCAATTTCTTCTTTACAAGAAGCTAAAGCTAATCTAGAAGGTATTGGTTTATTACAGTCATACTATATGTCCAAAAACCATCAAAATTTCTATAAATATGTGCTTTTAGCACCTAAAACACCTTCTGAATTCTTTGGTGATTTACTCTTTAGAGGATTACTTGTTAGAGCAATTGGTGAAAAGAAAACTAATCAATTAAATAATCTTTATAAATCTAAAGCTATGGATTTAGAAGGATATGAAGAAGTAACTGCTTCATTTAAAGATGTTTTCCATCCTAACTTTGATTCTGCAGACTTTAGAACTCGTATTGATAATGATGAGACATTTACTTATAAAGTAAAAGATATTTCAAAAGGTTTTGATCGTGGTGCTTTTGTAAGTGGCATGGAAACAAAATATGGCTTTGTAAAATCATTTTTCAAGAAGAAAGTTGTTGATGAAATTGCTCGTATTGCACTTTTATATGGTATTGATGAAGATGCAATGACAGATTATGTTTCTCAAGCTTATGATGAAGGAAGTAAACAAATTGACTTTGAAAAAGTAAAGAAGTTAGCATATAACGATATGTACTTTATTCCTACAGGAAACGTAAAAGTTGGTAAAGAAGTTTATGATGGTTCATCATTAATTGCTAAAAAATTAGAAATGTTAAGCTCATATTCTACTATTGATTATTTAGCTCTTAAACAACAAAATACTGCACCTTCTCCTTCTGATTTAGCAATTATTAATACAATTTCTAATGAATATCATTTACCAGCTTCTGTAATTAATGTCATTGTTGATTACACATTAGAAAAATGTGATAATGTCTTAGTTAGAAATTTTGCATTAAAAGTTGCAGCGTCTTTAAAGAGAAAAAATATTTCTACTGCAGAAGATGCAATGAACGATTTATCTAAATCTAGATCTTCATATACTATTTCTTCAACTCCTACTGTTGTTAGAGAAGATAAAGAAGAATTAAGTGCAGAAGAACTTGATAATTTACTTGATGATTTAGGTGATTAATATATGGATATTAATTTCGAATTACCAACTAATATTGATGTAGAGAAAATCAAGGCTGATCAACTTGATCTAGTTTTGTCATACCCAAAAACTAAAGCGCTTATTGAAGAACTAAATATACCTTTAGAAACAGTTAAGAAATATCTTAATTATTTTGTTAAAGTTGTTAAAGATGATTTATCTTTACACGAAGATGATTCTTTATTAAATAAAGAATTAAATGGCTTTATTTCAGGGATTTCTTATGATAAGAAATCAAATACAATTACTCAAACTTATGCATATATTCCTAAGCGTGCAGAACTTGAAAAAATTAAAAATAAATATTTGATTCGTGAAATTGAAGAAGATGTCTTTAATTACACATTAAAAGATTGCCTAAAACATTTTAGAGATGAAAGAGCTTCTTTAATTAGTAAACTTGCTTTAATTGCTAAAAAAGGTGAAGCTAATAAAGGTATTTATATTGATGGAGATCCTGAAACAGGCAAGTCTTTCATTTTAGCGGTTTTTAGCAAATTTTTAGGTAAATTAGATAGTACTTCTGATTTGGTATTCATCGATTGTAATAGAGAATTTGAATACGCGAAAAACTTATATGAAAAAAATAGACAGCAATTTGATGATTATTTAGTAGTCTTACAGAAGACTCAATATCTATTTATTGATGACTTTGGTAAGGAATATAAACAAGCATTTAATTTTACTAATATTCTTATTCCTGTTCTTGAATATCGTAAAGAACATAATTTATTAACATTCTTTACTTCTTCATTTAGACCTACAGAAATTCCTTCTATTTATAGATATGGAAAAGAAATGTCTGACGCTAGTAAAAAACTATCTCATCTAATCTTAGATTTAACTGAAGAATGCCAATTAAAAGGCATGAAATATTATTTCTAAAAAATAATTTGGTAAATTTCTTAAATCTCCCTAATAGATTAATAGAAGGGAGATTTTTTTATGAAAAATTTTATTTTACAAACTAATAATTCTGATTGTGGTTTAGCGTGTATTAAGATGCTACTTGCCTACTATCATAAAGACCAAAGTTATCTATATATAGATAATAAGAAGAAGGGAACCTATTCTTTACTTGATTTAAAATTGATAGGTGAAGAAAATGGTCTATTTACTAAAGGAGTAGAAATTGATATAGAACATCTTAAGATGATGAAGAATATCATTGTTCAAACTAAAGAAGATTCTAAATCTCATTTTATGGTACTTAAGAAAATTAAGAATAATAAAGTTTATTTATTTGATCCTAGTAACGGAAAAGTAAAGATATCGTTAGAAGATTTTAAAGAGATTTTTACTGGATACGCATTAATTATCGATAAAGTAGAAGAACGAAAACTTAATAAAAAGACTAATATATTGAGCTTTTGGTATTTCTTATCTTATGTGATTTCTATTTTAATTGATGTAGGGTTTATTTATTTAATTTCTTATACTTTTAAAATTGAGGATGATTATCTTATTTCAACTTTATCAGTAATTGGAATAGTGATTAATTTTATCTTTAAAATGATTATTTCTGTGCTTGCTTCTAGAGCTTTTGAAAAGAAATATTTATTAAAGAATATTGATAAAATGAATGAAGAAGAAATTAAAGAACTTCTAAATTTCAAAAAAAATTATTTGCATTATTATTTTTCAATGATTAATTACATTTCAATTTTCATTTTTGGTTCTATTATCTTGATTATTAATGGCTTATATACATTGTTTTTCATAGGATTTACAGTAGCTTGTTTAGCGTTACGTTATACCTTAATTGAAAAAGTGTTGTCTAAACAAATGAAAAATGCTGAAAGAGAAGAAAGAGTTATGTTTAATTCTGCGAGAAAAGAAAAGATGTATCATAAATGCCAAATAAATGCAGAAAATTATACATTTTATTATATGCTAGTTCCGTGTCTATATATTGTTGTTATTGCCTTATCATTATCGCTAACTAATAAATTATTTTCATATTATTCCATGAATTATTATTTTTTCTATATTGGATTCTTTATCACCTTATATGAGTGTGGTAATGAAATAATGAAAAATATTTTTAAAAATCATGAAAAATTGAAAGCTGGTAAAATTAAAGTCCTTAATTTTTAATTGACATTCTACAATAAAGTGGTATTATTTAATTCCGTCTCTATCATTTTAATGATAGTTAAAAACGGATGTGGTATAATATTGCCGAGGTTAGAAAATATGGAAATTGAAATGACTTTTACAAACGAAACAAATGAAGAAACTTATGATGAAGAGTACTTTACTCACATTGCAGAAGTTATCTTTGAACATCTACATTTAGATGACTATTTTATCGTTGAATTAAACTTAGTTAGCTTAGAAAAGATTCACGAAATTAATAGAGATTATCGTAATGTTGATCGTCCAACAGACGTTATTTCATTTGCGTTTGAAGATGATGAAAAAGAAGCTGAAATTGTTAGAGAAGCAGGAATGCCTCGTGATTTAGGCGAAATTTTTATCTGTGTTGACCGTGCAAAAGAACAAGCTAAAGAATATGGTCATTCATATCAAAGAGAGATTTCATTCTTATTTACTCATGGTATATTACACTTACTTGGCTATGATCATATGGAACCAGAAGATGAAAAAGTTATGTTTGGCATCCAAGATGAAATCATGGACAAATTAGGTTTAAAGAGAGGCGAGTAAAATGACAGAATTAGAATTATTAGATAAGGCTATTGAAGCTAGAGGATTTTCATATTCACCATATTCTCATTACGCAGTAGGGGCTGCAATTTTAATGAAAGATGGAAAAGTAGTTTTAGGTGCTAACCAAGAAAACGCAGCATACGGAGACTCTATGTGCGCTGAAAGAGTAGCAATTTTTTCATCAAGAATGATGGGCTATACTAAAAAAGATATTGTAATGATTGCAATTGCTTCTGATGCAGATGATTTACCTTACCCATGCGGATCATGCCGTCAGGTATTAAGTGAATTATTCCCATTAGATGGTAAAGTAATCTGTGGCAACTTAAAACATAAAATGGAAGTTAAAACATTAGAAGAATTACTTCCAAATCATTTCATTTTAAAGGACTAATTTATGAAGAGTGGATTTGTATCAATTATTGGTAAAACTAATGCTGGAAAATCAACATTAATTAATTTACTAACTAAGACTAAGATTTCTATTGCAACTAGTAAGCCTCAAACTACTAGAAATGCTATTCAAGGTGTATATAACGATGAAGATTCTCAAATCGTTTTCATCGATACTCCTGGTATTTTGCATGCTCATCAAAAATTAGATAGATACATGAATAAACAAGCATTTACTTCATTAAACGGAGTAGACGCAATTATTCTTTTAGTTGATGGAGGAGTACCATTTAATGAAGAAAAGGATACTGAGCTTAAAAATAGACTTGGTAAATTAGAAGCTCCATTATTCTTAGTTTTCAATAAAATTGATTTAACAAATATCTACTTAATCCAAAATTTAAAGAAGAAATATCAAGAATTATTCCCAGAAGCAAGAATTATGGAAATTTCTTGTAAGGCACCATTTGGTATTGATGATTTAATTAGAGAAATTAAAAATGTCTTACCAGAAGGCGATGCATTCTATCCAGATGATATGAAGAGTGATCATCCATTATCATTCTTAATGGGTGAAATTATTAGAGAAAAAATTCTTTTAAATACTAGAGAAGAAGTTCCTCATTCATGTGCAGTTAAGATTGAAAGCGTTGAAAAGAATAATAATGCTTATAACATTACTGCTACTATCGTATGTGAAAGACAATCTCAAAAAGTTATTCTTGTCGGTAAGGGTGGGGCAATGATTAAAAAGATTGGCCAACAAGCAAGAAAAGAAATTGAAAAATTAACTGGTCATAAAGTTAATTTAAATACATTCGTTAAAGTCGAAGAAAAATGGAGAGAATCTGATAACATACTCAGTGAACTTGGCTATTCTGATAAATCAGAAGACGACGAATTTTAATTAATTAAAGAGGAGAATAAGATGCTTATTCAAACCGAAGGAATTGTTATAAAACAGAATCCATATAAAGAAAAAGATGCAATGATTTCTGTTCTTACAAAAGACGGAATGGTTTCATTTTTAGCACGTTCTGTTTTATCACTTACTTCAAAGAATAAAAGCGCTTGTCTCCCTTTTTCTTTAGCGGAATTTTCACTTAGTTCAAAAGGCGATAAATTGACCTTAACACAGGCGAAATTAGTAAAATCTTATTCTAAGTTTTATGAGTCGTTAGATTTACTAAGTTCCATCAATTTAATCAGTGAATGCATATGTAAATTTGTCGATGAAGAGAATACATCTTTATATCCATATTTAAAGAACTATTTAGAACTACTTGATAAAGGCTTTGATGAAGCGACATTAACTACTATTATGCTTGCACAGATAATTAAATATTCAGGCTATTCCTTAGAATATAATGAATGTGTCGAATGTGGGTCTAAAAATAATATTGTAGGAGTAAGCTTTTCTTTAGGAGGATTTATTTGTTCTAAATGTGTTAATGAATCTTTTATAAAAAAGAGTCAAACATATCTAAAATCATTTAGATACTCATTTATGCTTCCTGCAGATATGATGGATCATTATGTACTTGATAAAAAGGTTTGTTATCAATTAATTAATGATTTTTGTAATCATTTGTGTAATTCGTTCGGAATTCACGAAATTAAAGCTTTAGAAATCTATAACACATC
>DEWM01000010.1:9385-10876 GCA_002363635.1 Caryophanales bacterium UBA3210
AAAAATCCGTTCTAAAGTTAGAGTAAATCCGAAATAAATATAAATATTTATATAAAATATAGAAAATAAATTAAGTTCACTTATAATGGGTTGACAATAAAGTACAAAGAGAGTAATTTATTACTCGTATGTGCTTTATTTTTATTTTAATAAAATAAAGAGTTAGAAGGGAAATAAAAATGTCAAAATATACATTTGATGAAATTGTAAACCACTTAACTGTATCTGGTTATGTTTTTCCAGGTTCACAAATTTATGGTGGATTAGCTAATGCTTGGGACTATGGACCACTTGGCTGCTTATTAAAACAAAACGTAAAGAATGTTTGGTGGAAGAAATTCGTTCAAGAACAAACTATGAACGTAGGTGTTGATCCAGCAATCTTAATGAATACAAAAGTTTGGCAAACAACAGGCCACGTTGCAAACTTCTCAGATCCTCTTGTCGACTGCAAAGCATGTAAGAGCAGACATAGAGCAGATGATTTAATTGAAAAACAGGCAGGTATTTCCTGTGATGGTTGGTCAAATGAACAATTAAATGATTACATGAAAACTCATGAAATTGTTTGTCCAAAATGTGGTAAATCTGACTTTACAGAAATTAGAAAATTCCAGCTTATGTTCAAGACACATATCGGTGTTACTGAAGAAGCTAAATCAGAAGTCTATTTAAGACCTGAAACAGCACAAGGTATCTTCGTTAACTTTGCAAACGTCGTAAGATCACAAAGAAGAAAATTACCACTTGGTATCTGTGATATTGGTAAAGCATTCAGAAATGAAATTACACCAGGTAACTTTACCTTCAGAACTAGAGAATTCGAACAAATGGAAATGGAATTCTTTTGTAAACCAGGTGATGATCTTGAATGGTTTGCATATTGGAAGAAATATGCTTGGGAATTCTTACTTTCATTAAATATCAAAGAAGAAAACTTAAGATATAGAGACCACGATAAAGCAGCTTTAGCTTTCTATTCAAAAGCTACAACTGATATTGAATACTTATTCCCATTTGGTTGGGGCGAACTCTGGGGCATTGCAGATAGAACTGACTACGATTTAAGTAGACATATGGAAGCTTCTGGAGAAAAATTAACATACACAGATCCAAATACAAATGAAACTTATATTCCATACTGTGTTGAACCATCTGTTGGTGTTGATAGATTAATGCTCGTATTAATGTGTGATTCATATGAAGTTCAGCAACTTGAAAAGGATACACGTGTTGTTATGCACTTACATCCTGCTGTTGCACCATATAAAGCAGCAATTTTACCATTATCAAAACAATTATCAGAACAAGCTTTAGAACTTGAACATAAACTTGCTAAAGAATTCTCAGTTGTCTTTGATGAAACTGGTTCAATTGGTAAACGTTATAGAAGACAGGATGCAATCGGAACTCCATTCTGTATTACATATGATTTTGATTCAGCAAATGATGGCTGTGTCACAATTAGAGAAAGAGATTCAATGGAACAAG
>DEWM01000125.1 GCA_002363635.1 Caryophanales bacterium UBA3210
AAAAAGCAAATAAGATTATCGAAGCTTTCCCTGTCAAGAGAGTTAAGATTGTTTTAGCACAATTTGACCAGGATGCAGGTTTAATGGGTGCAGTTTCTGTAGCACTTGCCATTAAATAAAATATTTAGTTGAAAATAATTTATTAATTAATTATCATATTTATAGCAATGAAAAAGACACGTTGTTAGAAAAATTTAGAGAATGATTCATCTGGTGAAAGAATCATACAAGCCTAACAATACCACTTTGGAGCGTTCTAGGTAACTAGACGGTGATTACGTTAAAATCAAATTCATTAAGTGTATATAGAATTATTCACTATATAAATTAAGGTGGTACCACGTTTTTAAGCGTCCTTTCTATAGGGACGCTTTTATATTTTCATTAAAAAAAGGAGTTTAAGATGTTAAAGATTACATTAAAAGACGGAAACATTAAAGAAGTTGAAGAAGGTACATTACTTGTTCAACTCGCAAAAGAACTTGGTCTTAAAAATGCAGTAGTTGCAAAAGTTGATGATGTAGTTGTCGACTTAAAAGACGAAGTTAAAGATGGAACAAAAGTAGAATTTGTTATGCCAGAAGACAAAGAAGCTTTTGCAGTCATCAATCACTCATGTGCTCACTTAGTTGCACAAGCAGTTCAAAGATTATACCCAGGAACTAGATGTGGAGTTGGTCCTGCTATTGAAGAAGGTTTCTACTACGATTTATCTATTCCAACAAGCATTACTGATGCAGATTTACCAAAAATCGAAGCAGAAATGAAAAAGATTGTTAAAGAAAATTTACCAATCAAGAAATATGAATTATCAAAAGAAGATGCTAAAAAATTATTCGCAGCAGATAAATTCAAATGCGAATTAATCGATGCAGTCAAAGATTCATCTACAGTTACAATTTACGAACAAGGCGAATACAAAGATGTTTGTAGAGGTCCTCACGTTCTTTCAACTGGAATTATTAAAAACTTCAAACTTCTCTCTCACGCAGGTGCATACTGGAGAGGCGATTCAAAGAACGAAGTTTTAACTAGAATCTACGGTACTTGCTGGTCAACAAAAGAAGAATTAGATAAATACTTATTAGTTCTTGAAGATAGAAAACAACGTGACCACCGTAAAATCGGCAAAGATATGGGAATTTTCATGTTCGACCCATTAGTAGGTAAAGGTTTACCAATGTGGTTACCAAATGGTTTCACAGTTAGAAGACTTTTACAAGACTACATCATGGACAAAGAAATTGACCAAGGTTACTATCACGTTATGACACCATCTTTAGGTAATGTTGATTTATATAAGACATCTGGCCACTGGGCACATTACAAAGATGATATGTTCCCTGCAATGAAGGTAGATGATGAAGAATACGTTTTAAGACCAATGAACTGCCCTCATCACATGGTTATGTTTAGATCTAAACTCCATTCATATAAAGATTTACCAATTAGAATTGCAGAAATCGCTGCAGACTTCCGTTTCGAAGCTTCAGGTGCTCTAACTGGTATTGAAAGAACACGTGCTTTCTATCAAAATGACTCACACATCTTCGTTACACCATCACAAATCGGCCCTGTATTTAAAGAAGTTACAAAATTAATTCTCGATACATACAAAGACTTCGGTTTCAAAGATTACAAATTCAGATTATCATTAAGAGATCCTGATGATGTCGAAAAATATTTCGGTAATGATGAATTATGGGAAAAATCAGAATCAGAATTACGTGAAGTATTAAAAGAATTAGGTGTTGAATTCTACGAAGCAAAAGGCGAAGCAGCTTTCTACGGACCTAAATTAGACGTTCAAGTAAGATCTGCAATTGGTCACGACGTTACATTATCAACTATTCAACTTGACTACCAATTACCAGAAAGATTCGAATTAACATACATCGATGAAAATGGTCAAAAAGCTAGACCTGTCGTTATCCATAGAGCAATTCTTGGTTCTCTCGATAGATTCGTCGCATTCTTACTTGAAGAAACAAAAGGTGTTTTACCAACATGGTTACATCCTCAACAAGTTGCACTTCTCCCAGTTTCAAATGCTCACCACCATGAATACTGTGAAGAATTACTCAAATTATTAAAGAAGAATAAAATCAGAGTTAAATTCGATGATCGTGAAGAAAAACTTGGCTACCGTTTAAGAGAAGCTCAGATGGAAAAGATTCCTTACCAGCTTGTTATCGGTGATAACGAAGTTGCAAACGGAACTGTCACTTACCGTGAATATGGTAAACAAGCTCAAACAACAGTTTCTAAAGAAGAATTTATTTCAAAAATCTTAGAAGAAATCAATTCTAAAGCATTAAGAAATAACTAATTAGAGTAACATAAAAGAGAGGTTTCAAAACCTCTCTTTTTTGCAATTTGTTTATCCAGAAAAAAGGCGGACTATGTACATTGGCGGCAATAGTTAGTTAAGTACGAACCAAATGTATTTTATATTACGCTTTATTATGTATTTGAAAATTTATTACCATATTCTGAAAATATGTTGAAAAAAATAAGGTAGAGTTGAAATCCCTCTGGCGGAAAATAGCGGATTAACAAAAAAAGATAAACATTTATTGGTTCTGTAAAATTTGATGGGGGGTTTGAAAAAAATAAAAAAATTGTCACCCCATTAAATTTGACGTATTTCAAAAATTAAAAATCCTCACTTATAATTAGATTGTTAGGTCAAATCAATAAGGAGGATTAGAATCATAAATGATTCCAAAGATATTTTATCATTATTATCAATACCAAGTGAAGTTGTTTCTAAAATATATGTTGTATTAGATACTAATAACGTTTCTTTTGTTGATTTAGAATTAAAGGATATTAGACCTAATTGTCCTTATCGTTCTTCAAATAAAATTAAGTAATGCTATGGCTGAATCTAACAACTATATTTAATAAACTTATTGAAATAGATTATGAATAAACTAATTTTAATAGACTATGGAAAAGAATTATATATGATCACCAACAAAAATAGCAGCAAGGATTGACTATGCTGCTATATAAGTTTGACCTCTCTTATTTATTTAGTATTTTTGATAATGTTAGTTATCATCTTTATCATTATAATCTACGTCGATAACTTCTTCGTTTACATCATCATCTTCCATATTAATTAAAACTTTTCTAACTAGATAGAAATAATATGCAAAATAGATAAACATTAAGCCTTCTAAGATTAAAACTACGACTAGTAAATAATCTCCGTATTTAGCAAAATCAATGATGTAGAAAGATAAGAAAGAATGTATTCCTGCTATTTCTAAAGATGCACCGACAATTTTTGAAATACCAAATGCAACTAGAATTCCAATTAATATGAAATAATCATATAATTCATTATCTCTTCTTGGTAAAGCAATTCTTCTATAAATTAACTTATAACACTTCATGACTCCATATAGGATCATCGCATAGATGCCACCTGCTAAGATATAGTTATAGCCTAGAAACGGCATAGTAGCAAGTTCTGTTTCACTAAAGACAACTCCATTAAAATATTGTCTATAATTTGTATAGTAGAATTCTATATTAGATAAGACTAAACCTCCAGAGAGACGATAAATTAATGTGATAATTAAATAGATTTTAATATATCTTCTTAAGACTTCTAGTTGATATAAGAATAAAATATCATCTTTCTTTCTCTTTTGATAAAGCCTAATAACAAGTACTAAGAATAAAATTACAAAGAATAAATTAGTTGCACTTCCAAATATCGCATAGATAATTGTTGCACCTAAGCTTTCATTTAATGCTAAACCAGCTTGAATAGTATTAATGACATTGGCAATAAAAGTTAAAGATAATACAGTACCAAGGATTGCAATTAAGATGATTGTCCATTTTGAATCAATAAACTTCTTTAATTGTTTAACTTTTAAAGATTTCTTTTCATCAAAATTTACGTTAAAACCATATTTTTGGTACTGAGGGTCCATTCTATCCATTTACTTTCCCTCCTAAAACTAATTTTAAACGAATTTCCGCGCGTTCTAAAGCATCTTTAGCGCGAGCTTTGTCAAGTCCTGGTTTATTTCCTTTTAGCTTGTTTAACGCTCTTTCTCTAGCTCTTCTAGCACGCTCGACATCGATTTCTTCTTTAGTATTAAAAGCAGAAACTAGTAAAGTAACATCTTTATCAGTTACCTTGATAATTCCTTTACCTGAGAAACATTGTTCTTTCTTAGATAAATCATCAATAGTAACAATACCATTTGTTACTGGAGTAATTAAAGGCATGTGATGAGGTAAGATTTCAATATCTCCATCAATAGTTCTAACAACAATAGAACGTAATGATTTAGTAAATTTAACTCCTTCAGGAGTAACTACTTTAAAATCAAACTTATCCATTAATTGACTTCGCTTTCTCTACTGCATCTTCAATAGTACCAACATATAAGAATGCTTGTTCTGGTAAGTTATCATATTTTCCATCGAGAATATCTTTAAATGATCTAATAGTATCTTCAACTTTAACGAATTTACCAGGGAATCCATTGAAAACTTCTGCAACATGGAAAGGCTGAGATAAGAAGTTTCTAACTCTTCTTGCTCTAGCAACTACTAATTTATCTTCATCAGATAATTCATCCATACCTAAAATTGCGATGATATCTTGTAATTCTTTATATCTTTGTAAAATCTTTTGAACTCCACGAGCAACTTCATAATGTTCTTTGCCAACAATATTTGGATCAAGAATAGTTGAAGATGAATCAAGTGGATCAACTGCTGGATAAATACCAAGTGCTGCAGTCTTTCTATCAAGAACTGTCTTAGCATCTAAGTGTGAGAATGTTGTAGCAGGTGCAGGGTCTGTTAAGTCATCTGCAGGAACATAAATTGCCTGAACAGAAGTAATAGAACCATCTTTAGTTGAGGTAATTCTTTCTTGTAACTGACCCATTTCAGTTGCTAATGTTGGTTGGTAACCAACAGCAGAAGGCATACGACCAAGTAAAGCAGAAACTTCAGAGCCAGCTTGTGTAAATCTGAAGATATTATCAATGAATAATAAAACATCTTGATGTTCTTTATCTCTAAAATGTTCTGCCATAGTAAGACCTGTTAAACCTACTCTAAGTCTTGCTCCTGGAGGCTCATTCATTTGACCGAAAACTAAAGCAGTTTTTGATAAAACTCCTGACTCCTTCATTTCAAAATATAAGTCATTACCTTCTCTAGTACGTTCACCGACACCAGCGAAAACTGAAATACCGTGTTTTTGAGTAGCAATGTTGTTAATTAATTCTTGAATTAAAACTGTTTTACCAACACCTGCACCACCGAAAAGACCGATTTTACCGCCTTTTACATATGGGCAAAGTAAATCAATAACTTTGATACCTGTTTCAAGCATAACTGATTCAGTAGCCTGATCTTTAAAAGAAGGAGCAGGTCTATGAATTGGTGATAAAGTTGGCTTTTTAAGTTCTCCTAGACCATCGATAGGTTCACCTAAAACGTTGAACATTCTACCAAGTGTATCTTGACCAACTGGGACTTCAATAGGTGCGAAAGTATCGTAAGCTTTTAAGCCTCTAGTTAGGCCTTCAGTAGGTCCCATAGAAATACATCTAACGACGTCATCTCCAATATGTTGAGCAACTTCAACTGTAAGATATTTCTTTTCACCTACTTCAACTTTAATCGCGTTAAGTAATTCTGGTAATTTGTTGTCTTCAAAACGAATATCGACAACAGGTCCCATGACTTGAACTACTTTACCAATATTTTCTTTCATAGTTTTCCCTCCTATTCTTGAGCGTTAGCACCTGCAACAATTTCAGTAATTTCTTGAGTAATTGATGACTGACGTGCTTTGTTATATTCAACTTGTAAGTTTTTAATGATTTCGTCTGCGTTATCTGTCGCGCTTTCCATCGCGTTTCTTCTAGTTGCCTGTTCACTAGCATTTGATTCAATAATTCTAGCATTTACTATAGATTCTAAATATAAAGGAACTAGATAACTTAAGACTCTCTTATGATCTGGTTCAATTAAAGTATTCTTTTCTTTAACTGATAATTCTTTAGCAATAGAAGAAGGATCAATTGGATAAATCTCTTCTATGACTGGTTCAAAAGTAATTGAGTTAACAAATTTTGTATATGCTACATAAACTTTATTAACTTCACCATTCTTTAATGCACTTTCAATTCTATTTTTTACTTTTCTAACAGAGTTAATATTATAGTTTGTCATTAAAGAAACATATGAAGGATCAAGTTCATAGCCGCGTTTAGAATAATAAGAATAACCTTTAGCACCGATAACTAATAATTCATCATCTTTATTAAGATGTTTATTAACTGCTTTAAAGAGATTATTGTTATATCCTCCACATAAGCCTAAAGAAGAAGAAACTATAATAAATAAATTACGATTTTTAGGCTCATTTGATAAAGTCAATGCATCTTTAACTTGATCTACGCTAAGAGATTGCATTACCTGATTCATCGCTAAAAGAAGCTCGTCAGCATAAAGTGATGTATTGTCCATCTTATTCTTATAAGACTTATATTTAGCGGTCGCTACTAAATACATCGCATTTGTGATTTTACGAGTTGAATTTACGTTATTAATTCTTCTTTTAGTTTGTTGTAAAGATAATGCCATAAAAACCTCTATTTAATAATATATGAATTTAAATATGCTTCTACTGCAGCTTTTAAAGCACCTTCAGTATCTGCTTCAATCTTTTTCTTAGCAAGAATATCATCAAGTAAATCTTGATGAGATGAATGTAAGTTCATCTTTAATCCATCTAAGAAATCTCTAACCTTTTCTGTTTCAATCTGATCTAAGAATTTATTCTTAGCAGCAAATAATTCAACGATTTGATCAATGACATCCATAGGTTCATATTGAGCCTGTTTTAAGACTGCCATTAATTTTTCACCGTGATTTAAGACATTCTTTGTTTCTTGGTCTAAATCAGAACCAAATTGTGAGAATGCTTGTAATTCACTATAGTTAGCAAGTTCAATCTTTAATGAAGAAGCAACTTGTTTCATAGCTTTAATTTGAGCAGCAGAGCCTACACGAGAAACTGATAAACCAGAATCGACTGCAGGACGCTGACCATTATTAAATAATTCTGTAGTTAAGAAGATTTGACCATCTGTAATAGAAATTACGTTAGTAGGAATATATGCTGAGATATCGCCTGCTTGAGTTTCAATAATTGGTAAAGCAGTAATTGAACCTCCACCAAATTCTTTTGTAACTCTACATGCTCTTTCAAGAAGTCTTGAGTGAAGATAGAAAACGTCACCTGGATAAGCTTCTCTACCTGGTGCTCTTCTTAAAAGAAGTGCCATAGTTCTATAAGCCACAGCATGTTTTGATAAATCATCATAGACAATTAAACAATCTTTGCCTTGGCTCATCCATTCTTCACAAATAGTGACACCAGCATATGGTGCTAAATATTGTAATGGAGCAAGTTCACTAGCGGTCGCGGAGACAACAGTTGTATATTCCATAGCACCTGCTTTTTTAAGTTTTTCAACTAAGTGAGCAACTGTAGAATTCTTTTGACCAATAGCAACGTATACACAATATACGCCTTTACCTTTTTGGTTAATGATTGTATCAACAGCAATAGCAGTTTTACCTGTTTGTCTATCGCCAATAATTAATTCTCTTTGACCTCTACCAATAGGAATCATTGCATCAATGGCTTTAATACCTGTCTGTAATGGTTCAGAAACTGATTTTCTAGTCATAACACCAGGAGCAATTTTTTCAACCGGTGCACGTTTTGTTGCCTTAATATCGCCTTTTCCATCAATTGGTTGACCTAACGCGTTAACAACTCGACCAAGTAAAGCATCACCAACAGGA